>NZ_JAUBRI010000192.1:0-1137 GCF_036701795.1 Microcoleus sp. N9_A1 | reverse complement strand
CATTTGTGACAAGTTAAGAAAAAGTGCAAATTGTCAAGGGGGTAGACTTGCAAGAGGTAAAATAGGATGAAACCTTGACCGGGTAAGCAGTTGAGCCATAATTGAACCAGTTTATGAGTAGCAAAAAACGCATCAACCGAGATCATGCAAAGAAAAAAAATCGTCCTCAAGTAGAAAACGAAGCGGTAGCGAATTACCTGGAAGATTTATTAATTCCAGCAATGGCGGCCCAAAAAACTTTTTATCGCCAACTAAATTTAAGAGATAGAATTCTAACACTACCGTTAATGATGGCCTCCGTATTAAGTTTATTATGGCGAGACGTAGCAGGAGTAACAGAATTAACCAGATTATTAAAGAGAGAAGGCTTTTTATGGTGTCAGCCACAAGAAATTAGCCAACAAGCATTATCACTCAGCTTTTTAACTTTTCCAGCTATTTTGTTTGAAAAAGTATTTAAAGAATTACTACCTCATTTTCGACAAAAATGGTTGATGAGAAAGTCGAGACTATTACCAGATAGCGTACAATTTGCCTTAAAAAACTTTGAAAATATCTGGATAGCAGACGGCTCAACATTAGAAGCATTATTTCGGAAACTAGAAAGTTTATCAGATGTTCCAATTGGTCAATTAGCCGGGAAAATGGGAGTAATAATAGACCTAGTAACTCATCTTCCCGAAGAAATTTGGTTTTGGACAAATCCGAAACAAGCAGATACCCATTGGGAAGAAGATTTACTAAAAACAGTTAAGCCAAAAACTTTGCTGTTACTGGATAGAGGCTTCTATCACTTCGCTTTTTGGTCAAAATTAATTGAGCAAGAAATTGGATTTATCACTCGAATTAAGAAAGGTGCATCTTATCAAGTAAAACGGGTATTAACCAATACCTATGATGTTAAAGACCAGATAATCCAGATAGGTGCAGGGACAAAAAAGACACCTAGTTTGACTATAAGATTAGTACAAATTCGCTCGAAAAATAGCTGGCGTTCTTATCTGACGAGTATCCGAGAACCCGAAATATTGCCCCCATATGTAGTGGCAGATTTATATCAAAGACGCTGGCGAATTGAAGACGCCTTTTGTATAGTAAAGAGACTCCTAAATTTAAGTTATTTATGGACAGGTTCTG
>NZ_JAUBRI010000191.1:0-1144 GCF_036701795.1 Microcoleus sp. N9_A1 | reverse complement strand
AGACATCTCCGAAAACACTCAAAGCCTCTGTATAGTTAAGTTCTAGGACGTAAATGTAATCATCGTAAATTAGCTAGTGTGTACGATGAAGCCAGACTTTGAGATATTTATTGTTGATAATTATGCCAAAATATTGAGTGAACTGTGTTAATTTTAATCTGACGCTTTCACCGCTTTTCCTAATGGTAATATTCAGGCTCCAATTCGCAACCTTACTATTCCACAAATCGTTAAAATTACTTGCTCATATTTTTGGGGATTCAACCTAAATCTTTCTTGGACAACTCGAAATATTTTGAGCGAGCGAATTCGATGTTCAACAAAGATTCTTTTAGCCGAAAATGCTTTGTTTTGTTCTTTTTGTTCAGTTGTTAATTCTCGGTTTCTGGGTTTTTTAATGGGAGTTGTTATTAAATCTTCTCCAACGTAAGCTTTATCTCCCTTAAATCTTTGTTGAGGGTCAAACTCGGAGCGATATTCCCGGAATAAGGTTATATCGCTTTTAGGGCCAGGTTCCCCTGCCACAACATCAACTATATCTCTACCATCTGGCATGATAATTATTTGACTTTTGAATGTATGATTACTCTTCTTGCCTGAAAAGTATTTTTCTTGTTCATCCTTATCTCCAGGTCTCTCTCTGACTTGTTCGTAGGTATCTACTATTAATTCATATTCTGTGAGTATTTCCTTAACTATTGCATGGTCAGCAGCGTTTTTTTTTACTTGTTCCAGCAAGCTAGATGGTAGCAATCAAAGCAGGTGCGGCAACCAATAGTTAAATGTATCATTAGCTGTAGACTCACTTACTCCAAACTGGATGCCCAGAAGTTGAAATGTTGTCATATGCCTCAGATAGACCAAGGTTAAAATTATTTGTTCGGGAAGAGATAGTTTGGGTTTGCGACCTCCTCCCCCAGCAATAATTCTCACTTTCTTTGCTTCTAGTAAAGCTTGTTTTTCATGATGTAATCGTTCGGCATTTTGGAGCAATTGTTGTAACTCTTCATAGGCCAGACCAATTAATCGCTGTGTTTCTTTATGATTTTCTTCAATATGATTCAGGATGTCGCTCATTTTTCTGTGTAAAAAAAGGTCTCTTATGTTCTTTTACCACATAATGTTACTATTTTGGAGATGTCTA
>NZ_JAUBRI010000017.1:0-115542 GCF_036701795.1 Microcoleus sp. N9_A1 | reverse complement strand
TTGAGGTGTGATTTTTTAACATTTTACCTGTTTCTAAACTAAGTATAAATACTTACTTCCTTAATGGGATGCTCCCTTGTCTAGTCTCATTAATATATTTATTTTAAGTTTTTTTGTATTTTATTCCAAACTTTGTATTTTATTCAAAACCTGGTAAAATAAGACTTATGTCACAGGTAGAATAACCGCCGATACACATGAGACACCACGCTCAAACGACTGGTCGGAAAATAATAATGGCTAGTGGGTGGCGAAAACCACGAATAAACATAGCTAGGCTAACTAACGTAAGCTAAGATCAGAGACTAAACTTTTTCGAGATAAAACGTACTGTGGGACACACAGAAACAAGAGAAAAAATTCTCGAAAGCTTGGGGAGACAAACCCTCTGAGGTTATCTAAGTTAGGCTCGATACTTGGCTCTTTTGAGCGGATATCTGGTTTAAGTATTGCCGAAAGGATAGATGATTTTAAGGTCTGTCGCAGAACCAAGAATCCCTGCACCTTCAGGTCAGGGAGTGTCAATATATTCTCAAGAACAGGCAGGATGCCTGTTCCACAAAAACTGAATTTTCTTCTTGTGGGGAGTAGGGGTTGGGCTTCTAGCCCGCCCGTAAAAGGTTTATTAACAATGATTCAGCAAATCCCTCAAACTCACATCTTGCACCATTGTCAATAAGCCTTTTCTGAACAGGCTTTCCGGCCTGTTCCACAAAAGATAAATTTTCTTGTGGAACAGGCATCTTGCCTGTTAAGCGAGAATGGTGCAACATCTCAGTCAAATAAACACGCTAGGATTAATATTAAAAAATTCTCCCAGCGCCTTAGCTTGCGCCTTGCTAATCGCCCGTTTTCCATTAACCACCTCAGAGACTACTCCTTTGGAACCAATCACGCCCACTAAATCGGCTTGTTTGAGTTCGCGAACTTCCATGAAATGCAATAGAACATCCCGGGGAGTCACTTCTGGAATTGGGTAATATTTTGATTCGTATTCTTCGATCAACAGCCCCCAGAGACTCAGTAAAGTTTCTTCTTCTACTGTTAATTCTTCCTGGGACATTAGGGGTTCGACTTCTGCGAGGGCGAGATCGTAATCTTCTTCGTTCAGGATGGGCTTAGGCTGCGATTTCGCCAGCAGTTGACCGTAAGCTGTTCTTTCAATTGCGATATTCATGGTTCGTTCTACTGTTGAATTAGATCGGGACTTACCCATCAAAACCAAATAAACCGGGTTTTCCACCATTTTTAAAGCCTCAAAGCCAGTATTTAGGTAAAAAAACCCGGTTTCTGCGTCCAGGACTAGATTGCCGGGATCTGTCTAATCCCCCGCGATTTCCTGGTTCAATCCAAAATCTAAAATCCAAAATCTAAAATCCAAAATCGATCGCACCCTTTGACATTTGCACAAAATTGGTTTACACTTAGCCGGTTGCGATCGCCAATGGTAAGATCGGCTCAAGCTAAATATTTTTTTAAAGCGCACAGGCGCAAAGTAATTTCATGGTATACTCTGGAACTGTTTGTTGGCTTCGCTCCACTGCCCGGATTACGATCGGGGCGATCGCAGCTTTTACCCTGTTGCAACCGCTCCAAGTCCAAGCACAACAACCTTCTGCGCCAGAGAACCAACTGCAAGTCGAACCTGCCGACGACCCCACAGACCCCAACAATCTTCGCCCTCTGACGCAAGACAGCAGCTTGCTGAGCGTCCCAGGAGGCCAGCGTTTGATGACAGAAGCCAGCAGTGCTATTTCCAATCAGAATTACGCACTGGCTACTCAAAAACTCCAAGAATCCCGCCAAATTTTCAATCAACTGTCCAACTTCTATCAACAACTGGGTAGCAGTTTTGCCGGAATTGACATCCGCTTGGCCGAAAGCCACCGCACCAAAGCTGTAGAAACAGCCCAAATGCGCGACGAAGCTACCTACCGACTGGCGTTGGTACACCGGGCGCAAAATAAACCGGAACTGGCTGTGCCCCTGCTGATTCAGATTATTCGATCGCAGCAGCCAACTCGCGACTTGGGCAAGAAAGCTTACCAGCAGTTACTGGAATTGGGTTTTGTGGATGCGCCCTATCCCCGGCCTGCCAGCAGTCAACCGAGCTCATCGACAAAATAGTTCCACTAAAATCTAAATTACAGCCGTTTATCACAGAAACCAATGGTTACACCGTCTCAAGTAGCAGAAATGATTAAGGCAGGGTTGCCCGACGCTAAAATACAAGTTGACGATTTGACCGGCGGCGGTGACCACTACCAGGCGAGAGTCGTCTCTGCAGCCTTTGAAGGAAAAAGCCGAGTACAGCAGCACCAACTGGTCTACGGCGCTCTCAAACAGGCAATGGCTAGTGAAGCCATCCACGCTTTGGGCTTGGAAACGTTAACTCCTGCAGAATGGGAAGCGAAGAATCAAGTTGCTTAATTGTTGACTTGCAAGTGGGTATCACAAGTTTGTGCTGGTGTCAAGAGTTGCTTGAAATAGAACTGCTCCACTTACGCACAAAAACCCAAAAAATCCGGTTTTTTAACCGGAATCTATGGCTGTAACGAAAGATTGTCCTAAAAAACCCGGTTTCTGCGTCAGTCAACGTTTAAAAATTTTCAAACAATATTAGGAGCTACCATGACTACAGCAGCACATGAAAGAATTGACGAGTTGGTTAAGCAAAACAAAATCATGGTATTTATGAAGGGCAATAAGTTAATGCCCCAGTGCGGTTTCTCTAATACTGTGGTGCAAATTCTCAATACTTTGGGAGTGCCTTACGAAACTGTTGATGTTTTGGCAGACCAGGAAATTCGTCAAGGCGTTAAAGAGTATTCCCAATGGCCGACAATTCCCCAAGTCTATATCAACGGTGAGTTTATTGGTGGCTCGGATATTATGATCGAGATGTATCAAAAGGGCGAATTGCAAGAAGTTGTAGAAGTGGCTTTGGCTTCTTAAATTAGACAGAAAAAACATTTCCCCGACTTCTTAAAGAAGTTGGGGAAATAACAGCAATCGCGTTTTACTTTGAATTAAGTTGATTTACTTAATTATTCGTTCCCAGGCTTTGCCTGGTAACGCAATGCGGTCGGCTCGACCTCCAATTTTTAGGCTCCGAAAGCGAGGTCGAGCCTCTGGACATGGGTTCCCAGGCAGAGCCAGGGAACCCGTTAAAATTCCCAATTCCCAATTCCCAATTCCCAATTCCCAATTCCCAAATCATCAAGGGTTTATCAAACCGAATTTGCTATTTAATAGTAGTCTGATTCAGCCTGTGTCTGTGTCTGTGGCATTGCAAAATTGGATGGGTCGTGAATGTAACGCGCTGCTTCTTCCTCTAGTCTGTGAATCAGATAGGGCTCCAAACTGTTGGAATGCCGCAGGGCTGCTAAATAGCCGTCTAAGTAAAGCCGCAGGTCATCGAAGCGATAACCTCTATTCCACATTTCGACGAGGGCGTCGGTGAGTTTTTGGTAGTGCCGGATTGTTTGGGTGTCTTGTAGCATAGTGTGAGTTTGAAATCCTTTGTGGTTTGTATAATGACGGCGGGATTTAGGAATGACCTCGATTGATGCTGAGTGGCTCAGCTTGAGGCTATTTCTAAATAAAAGTTTTTACCCTGCTCAACAGGCTACCCTCCATAAAAAATTTCACTCGTTGCAATGCAGTTGCTCGACTTTTGGCGCGCACCTAGATAATTCGCTGTGCGTTTAATAAAGTCGGGATGTTGCTGAATTTTGCGGTCAAAGTGGGTGAGTGTTCCGGCTACCGAGCGAACGGTTGGAGGAATTCTAGTTTCACTTGCGCGATTTGTCAACCTCCTGGGAGTGGGGACTGGGTCAGGGGGATCGCTTTTAGCTGGCGGTTGGGGCATGGGGTCGATCGGCTTTACACTGTCTTATTTTCATTGTAAGCTCATCGCCAGAATGATTTAACCATTCTGCAGGCTGACCCTGCTAAATTAACCCAATCTTTAAAATTCCTGCCCTAGGTATGTCCGCTGCTTTAAATGCAGCTCATGCTTGAGTAGCGATGGTTACAAAAGCTTGACAAAAGCTCTGTTAACCTTGTAGCAATTAGTGATATGGGAAGCTCGCCTCTGTGGAATCTGCAAGTATTTCAATTGTTGAAGGGAATCCGCACCTGCGATCGCTCTTGGGCTGGCATCTACAGCAAGTCGGTCACTGGGTGCACCAGTCAGCGGATATCAGTCACGCTAGGGAAATATTTTTCAGCCGCCAGCCAACCCTAGTCATTCTGGATGCCCAATTGCCCGATGGGGACGGTTTGGAATTTTGCAACTGGCTGCAACAGCAGCAGCAGTCACTGATTTTGATGCTGTCGGCGCGGAATTCGGAATCGGATATTGTTGAAGGTTTGAAGGCGGGGGCAGACGATTACCTGACTAAACCCTTTGGGATGCAAGAGTTTATGGCCAGGGTGGAAGCTCTGATGCGCCGCAACCGCACGATGGTACCGCCGGCGACGCTGGAGTGCGGGCTGCTGAAAATTGATTTGGTGCAGCGCCGAGTGAGGTTGTACGAGGAACATATTGAGTTGACTCCCCAGGAATTTAGCCTTCTGTACGTGCTCGCTCAAGCTGGAGGAGTGCCGCTGTCGCGCTCGGATTTGCTGCGTCGGGCCTGGCCCGATGCTATTGATAACCCCCGGACGATCGACACTCACGTACTCTCTCTGCGTAAAAAAATCGAAATCGACCCGCGACAGCCGAGCCTGATTCAAACTGTACGGAATGTCGGCTACCGACTCAATCTGGAGTTGTTGAATAATGCCAATCAACCGCATTCCCCAGTGCCTAGGGCGGTGCTTTCTTAAACTACGATCGGGCTATAAGTCGGATTTTATTTGGGGAATTGATTGGCGATCGCATCTGTTTTCGCCGCCATAATAAAATCATTGCGATGCAGTCCAGAAATCGCGTGAGTCCACCAAGTAACGGTAACTTTTCCCCACTCGGTTAACAGTGCGGGGTGATGTCCTTCGGTTTCTGCTGCTTCGCCGACGCTGTTTGTAAAGGCGATCGCACTTTTGAAATCGTGGAATTTGTAAGTGCGTTCTAACTGGGGAATGCCATTTTTTTCGATGAAATTCCACTCGGGAATTTGAGGTTTTAGTTGGACAATTTCGTAAGCTGTGACGCGGGGAGAGTTGGGGCGGCAGGCGGCACAGCGTTTTTTTGATAAAGGTTCCATAAATTCCTTTTTAGCGATCGGATGCTAAAAGATATTATAGACATTTTTAATGTGGATTATTTGGGACGGGGCAACTGTCCTTTAAGAGTGGCGTAGACATTGTGATCGAAATCGTTCATAAAACAGATCAGCAATCCTTTAAAATTTAAGGAAATTTTCCTTCACCGTGGAATCGCTTGACCGATAATATCAGGAAGGGGCGGGTTGATTTGGCTATCTCGCTGATATTGTAAACGTTGGTGAACCCGCCCCTGCAAGTGCGATCGATCAACCTATAACTTTCTTAATCAAATCCAACTTACCTAGATAGGGAGCGTACCGCCATTTTAAGTCAAGTAAAAATGACTTTTGCAGGACGCTTTTTTGATGAGAAAAAGTGTCAAAACTTGCTTTTCCGTGATAGGTGCCGATGCCGCTGTCGCCAACTCCGCCAAAAGGTAAACTTGTTACTCCGACTTGCATAACCGTGTCGTTTATGCAAACTCCGCCGGAAGAAGTTTCGCGCAAGACTCGCTCTTGTTTTTCTTTATCCTTCGAGAACAAATACAAAGCTAGGGGTTTGGGACGCGCGTTGATTTGGGCGATCGCCTCCCCGAAATCATCATACTCCAAAACTGGCAAAATCGGGCCGAAAATCTCATCCTGCATCACAGGCGCATCCCAGGAAACCTTGTCGAGAACCGTGGGTGCAATATATTTATCTTCGGGGTTTGTTTGACCGCCGACGACAACTTCTCCGTCTTTGATAAATTCTGCCAAACGTCCTAAATGATGCTGATTGATAATTCGGGAATAGTCGGGACTTTTCTGCGGATCGTCGCCGTAAAATCCGTGAATTGCTGTTTTAATTGCCTGCATCAAATCGGGTTTAACTTTTTTATCAACTAACAGGTAATCGGGAGCGATACAAGTTTGACCGGCATTGATGAATTTGCCCCACGCAATGCGTTTAGCAGTGTATTCAACTTGAATATCTGAGTCTACAATGCAAGGAGTTTTGCCGCCTAATTCTAATGTGACGGGTGTTAGGTGTTTGGCGGCGGCTTCCATGACTATTCTACCGATTTTTGTGCCGCCTGTAAAGAAGATGTGGTCGAATTTTTCGGCTAATAATTGTTGGCTGATTTCGACTCCTCCTTCGACGGCGGCTACGTAGGCGGGATCGAAGGTTTTGGTAATCATGTCGGCGACAACTGCCGACGTGTGTGAGGCGATTTCTGAAGGTTTGAGGATGGCGCAGTTGCCGGCGGCGATCGCCCCGACTAAAGGTGATATCATTAGCTGAAATGGGTAATTCCAAGGCCCGATGATTAAAACTACGCCCAAAGGTTCTGGGTAAATGCGGGCCGATGCTGGGAATTGATCGATCGAAGTAGGCACTTTTTTCGGCTTGGCCCACGATTTAACGTTTTTGATGGCATAATTAACTTCTGCGATCGCAGCAATTTCAAAATAAGCCTCGTACTCCGGCCTGTTCAAATCAGCCTTGACAGCATCCACAATCCGTGATTGATTGGAAACGATCGCACTTTTGAGCTTCTTGAGTTGTTCGATCCGAAAATCCACATCTTTAGTTTTCCCAGTCGCAAAAAATTGCCGCTGCTGCTGGATAATATCGCTGACGCTGATTACCATTTTTTGTCCTCCATGTCTATAAATAAATGTTACAACAGGAAAACGGAACTTGGTTCAGTTGACAGTTGACAGTTGACAGTTGACAGTTGACCGCAAGATAGCGACCTCTACCTGGAAGTCCGAGGATTGGAGTAATGAATAGTCTTCTTTTAATTTCTCCCTATAAGGGAGAGGCTTTAAACCAATTCTTTCTGGTAAAGTGCGATCGGTGTTAAAGCGCAGACTTGTTGAAAAAGTCTGCGATCTGGGCTTTATGCTATAACTTATAAGGTATTAATTGTAGATTTTTAATTTGAGTTAAGTCATGAAAATATCTAAGAACGATTTTTTTTTCTATTCCTGCTGGCTGCTTTGCTTGCTTGCAGTAGCAGGATGTACCTCTAAGCCCGAAAAGCAAGTTGTCATCTGCTCGAAAGACTTTACCGAACAAGTCATCCTCGCAGAAATTTTAGCACGCCATATCGAAGCTAAAACAGATCTCAAAGTAGAACGAGAACTGAATCTCGGAGGTTCGCTTTGCCATCAATCCCTAACAGCAGGTAAAATCGATTTGTACGTCGAATACACGGGGACTGCTTACGCCAACCTCCTGAAACAGAAACCGATTTCCGACCCCAAAAAAGTCTTCGATTACCTCAAACAAGAATATCCCAAACAGTTTAAAGCAGAATGGACGGAACCGCTGGGATTTAATAACAGTTTTGCGATTATTGTGCGGGGAGACGATGCCAAAAAACTCAATTTACAAACTCTCTCGCAACTTGGGAAAGCTGCACCTAACCTCCGGGCTGGTTTCGGCCCAGAATTTAACGAGAGAGAAGATGGATTTCCCGGATTGGCTAAAACTTACGGGATTAAATTTCGAGAACAACCGAAGGAGTTGCTGTTAGGATTGCTTTATCAAGCCCTGCAACAAAAAGAAGTAGATGTGATTGCTGGTAATACGACGGACGGTTTGATTCAAAGTTTAGGTTTAGTAGTTCTTAAAGATGACAAGAACTATTTCCCGCCCTACGAAGCTGTTCCGGTTGTGCGATCGCAAATTTTGGAAAAATACCCAGAATTGCGTCAAGTCCTCGCAGAATTGGGCGGCAAAATCTCCGAGGAAGATATGCGACGACTCAATTATCAAGTTGATAAGAAACAGCAGGAAGCTGGAGAAGTCGCCCAGGAGTTTTTGCTGCAAAAGTTGGGCGAGCCAAAGCCAGTAACTCCGGGGAAATAAAGGGTTTAAATTTTAGTAGATTCCCGCGTCAGCCTACTTTTGCAAGTTGCAAAACAGGAGCTTTTATTGCTTCAATCTGGAACTCGGCAACTTCAACTGTAATTGCTTCGACATTAAAACCCTCTAAGCTATAACCATCTTCTTCACATTCAAGCATCTGGTAGTGTTCAACGATAGTTGCTGTAGCACCTTTTTTTAGATTATATTTGGGGATGTCTTCTCGCAATGCTATCTCTGAAAAAATTTCAAATTTCATGGGATGAACCTTGTATTAGCGCATGGTAAGGTGCGCCGAGCGCACCTACAATACAGTTAGAATTTCCTCTTAAGTCCCTTCACTCAGCCTCCGCAAATTCAAAATATCGCTCATCTTTTTAATTTGCATACAAGTCCGCTCGAACTGTTCCTTATCCTCAATATCCATGCACAAATCAATTAATGCGGGCAAACCGGGATAGGTTTTTACTTGAGCGCTGCGGACGTTGACTTTGTTGTCCTTTAAATGCGACAATACATCGTTGAGAACTCCTACTCGATCGAGAGCCTCAATTTGAATGTTGACAGCATAAGTATTCGGGCGGCTAGCATTGCGATCGCTCGAATTCCAACTTACGGGAACTAACCGATCGCCCGGTACGCTCTCAACATTGGAACACCCTTGCCGATGAATCGAAATTCCGCGAGTGCGAGTCACAACTCCAATAATTGATTCCCCAGGAATCGGACAGCAACAGCCGGCTAAATGGTAAAGCAATCCCTCTACACCTGCGATCGGCGATTTGCTCGGAGATGAACTCGGTAGTGGTTTCGGTGTCGTCGATGCAGGTATTAGCTGGGGTACTTCGTGGGTTCCTGCGGGAGCAGCTTCAATTTTTTGCTGCACTTTTACTAAATCTCGCAGTCGATTGACTACGAGATTTAAGGTAACTTCGCCGTAGCCCAAACCGGCGATTAAATCTTCGACGCTGTGGTAGTTGCAGCGCTGAGCCACAGACTGCATGGGTTCAGATTTCAGCAAAGATTCTAATCCGTTTTTACCTAATTCTTTTTCCAGCAATTCCCGCCCGCGAGCAAGATTTTCATCTCGGTGCGATCGCTTCAACCACTGACGAATTCGGTTTTTTGCTCCGTTTGTCTTGACAAAATTCAGCCAGTCGGAACTCGGATGACCATTTTTTTGGGTCAAGATTTCTACAATATCGCCGTTCTTTAAAACCTTGTCTAGTGTTACCATTCGCCCGTTGACTCTCGCACCGGTGCAGCGATTGCCAATTTCTGTGTGAATGCGGTAAGCAAAATCTACGGGAGTTGACCCGCTATTGAGAGCAATCACGTCTCCGTTAGGAGTAAAAACGTAAATATCTTCGTCGAATAAGTTGTCCTTAATGCTTTGTAAATATTCGCGATCGTCTTTGAGGTCGCTTTGCCATTCTAGGAGTTGCCGCAGCCAAGTAAATTTTTCGTCGTCGCCGGTGACTGTTGTGTTAGAACCGCCAGTTTCTTTGTATTTCCAGTGCGCGGCAATGCCGTATTCTGCAATGTGGTGCATTGCTACGGTGCGAATTTGCACTTCGATGGGGCGACCGCTGGTTCCGATTACTCCGGTGTGCAAAGATTGATAGCGGTTGGCTTTTGGTAAACCGATATAATCTTTAAAGCGGCCAGGAATCGGGCGGAAAGAATCGTGGACGATCGCCAAAGCCCGATAACAGTCATCATTAGTTTCTACTATGATCCGTACCGCAGCAATATCGTACACTTGCTTAAATCCTTTTTGGCGACGCTGCATCTTCCCATAAATCCCGTACAAATGTTTGGGACGGCCGCTAACTTCATAGCATTTAATGCCTAAATTGTCAAGCCTTTCTCGCAAACTATCTGTGACTTCTGCGAGTTGAGTTTCTCGATCGCCTCGCTTCTCGGCTACCAATTCCTGAATTTCGCGGTAAGCTTCCGGTTCCAGGTATTTAAACGCTAAATCTTCCAATTCCCACTTAAAGCGCCCGATACCCAAACGGTTCGCCAGGGGAGCAAAAATATCTCGGGTTTCTAGGGCAATACTGCGCTGCTTTTCTTCGGGCAAATGCTCCAAAGTCCTCATGTTGTGTAGCCGGTCTGCCAGTTTGACGACAATGACGCGAATATCTTTAGCCATTGCTAGGAACATTCGGCGGAAATTTTCCGCAAGGCGCTCTGTTTTGCTGGAAAAATTAAACTTAGAAAGCTTGGTGACACCTTCAACCAACTGTCGCACTTCAGCGCCGAACCGCTGTTCTATTTCTTCGAGAGTAATATCTGTATCTTCAACAATGTCGTGGAGGAAGCCGGCGGCAATCATGACGTTGTTGCCGCCCATATACCGGAGTATTCCAGCGACTGCTACCGGATGGCAAATGTAAGGTTCTCCTGATTTGCGGTACTGTCCTTCGTGCAAGTCGCGGGCCAATTCAAAGGCCCGACAAATTAAGCTGTCGTCAGCCGAACAATTCGGGTTAGAACCCGCATCAGGCTGCGATCGAGTATTCAGGCATTCTTGCAGCCAATCGGGAACTACGGCAGGATCGATCGAAGGAGAGGGAGTCAGAGTGTTCGCGTTCATGGGGTACACCTTTAAAACTTAGAAATACAAATGGTTAAAAGCCGGTTTTCGGTTGAATTGCCGAAATTATGTGTTTAGCTATACTAAACTAATTGAATGCCACAATTTGCAATTCAAAAAAATAGTCGATTTTTCTCAAACTATACCTATGTAATCCCGAGTCGCCCCCCCTCGTAGGTAGGAAAATATAGTGACACCACTGCCGCCGCCGCAGTCTGTCGATCGGGGAAAATCGGGTAAAATAAGCATATTTTGGCGGTAGCAGTTGAGGTTGCGGGGGATCGGCATTTACCGGCAACGCTAAACTAAAAGCAGCAGCCAGAAGGGTAGAGTCAGGGCAGCAAATCAAAAAAAGCTCTCACAAAACAGGGAATTGCTCCAAAAACGCACGGCTTCCCTCCATATGAGCAAACTTAAGTAAGTATCTACTTTGATTATAAATACAAATTTGTTTACAAAATCATGATATTGTCCGAAGACCGTCGCCAGTGCTACCAAGAATTACAGCAAGCACTAGAACAACTACAAAGAACTGCTGCACAGGATAATCTGGATCGGGCCGCGCTGGCGATCGAATACACAAAAGTGCAACAATTTTTCGGAAACCAAATTATGAGAGCCGAAAGCGATGAGTTAGACGCCTCAGAAACACCCCCAGAGCAGTCCTATTTGACGGAAATTCACAAGCAACTGCGGTTATTGGGGACAGATGTCACGTTTTTGCAAGCGTCGCGCCAGCCAGCGACAGCAAAGGCGAGGCAAACTGCGGCGATCGCGCGGCTTAACACGCTAATTGGCTACTGTGGCGCGCTGCTGCAAAAAAATTCTGGTTCTTCAGGGCCCGCCCAGATACAGAATTAATAATTGAATTAACAGGGAATTAATAAGGCAAGGAGAAATAAAGCGGTGGAATGTCCAAAATGTAAACATCCCAATTTAGAAGGCGGTACCTTAGCTGGCCGTATGTCGGTGCAGTGGTGTCCCAACTGTTACGGTATCTGGATTCCAGGCAGAGAATACGAAGCTTGGCAAAAAGAGCAGAGCCAGTGGTACAACAAATCCGAGAAGCCTGATGCGACAGGGACTCTCGGCATAGAATTCACCCCGTCTGTCTACGACAGCAAAGCAGCGCTGTGTCCCGAAGACGGTCACTATCTGTCGCGGGCGAAAGTTCCTTTCAGCAGAGTGCCCTTTTACATAGAGCGCTGTATGTTGTGCGGGGGCATTTGGTGCGATAACGGCGAGTGGGACATTCTCGAAAGTCTGGGATTCCACACCGAAATTGACAAGATGTTTTCTCCGAATTGGCAAGCTAAGGCCCGCGTGCAAGAACTCGCCTCTCGGGAACGTCAAGTGCTGACTGAGAAGCTGGGGCCGGATATCGCCGGATATGTGTTGGAACTCGCGGAAGTTTTAGCAGACCATCCTCACGCAGATTGTGCCGCTACTTACATACTGCGGAGAGCTGAGTTGAAGCGCAGGGAAATTTAGTCAGTTATTAGTTGACAGTTGACGGTTGACTGTTAACGGTTGACTGTTGACTGTTGTTAGTAAGCGGTGGGTCGGTTAATGATGTAGTGATAAAATCTTTTGACGGTTGACTGTTAACGGTTGACTGTTGACTGTTGTTAGTAAGCGGTGGGTCGGTTAATGATGTAGTGATAAAATCTTTTGAGGGTTAACTGTTAACGGTTGACTGTTGACTGTTGTTAGTAAGCGGTGGGTCGGTTAATGATGTAGTGATAAAATCTTTTGAGGGTTAACTGTTAACGGTTGACTGTTGACGGTTGTTAGTAAGCGGTGGGTCGGTTAATGATGTAGTGATAAAATCTTTTGAGGGTTAACTGTTAACGGTTGACTGTTGACGGTTGTTAGTAAGCGGTGGGTCGGTTAATGATGTAGTGATAAAATCTTTGTTTGTAGCAATTTCTATTGCTATTTACAAACAGCATATCGGTCTCTTGCCAATAACTAATAAGTCGTGAAGAATACTAATAACTAGCAACTAACGGCCAGTATATTGATAAATAACAACAGACAACAGACAACAGTTAACAGACAACAGACAACAGACAACAGTTAACAGACTAAGGACTAATGACTAATGACTAATGACTCTTCTCTATTTTCAGTTGACAATCTGCGAGTAGCTTATCCTCAGCGGCGGGGCCAATCCGGTTGGGCTGTTGACGGGGTTTCCCTGACGCTGAAACCGGGGGAAAAGCTCGGATTAGTTGGGGAGTCTGGGTGCGGTAAGTCAACTTTGGGAAGGGCGGCGATGCGGTTGCTGCCGGATTCGACGCTGATTGAGGGGCGAGTTGGTTTTGCTGGAGAGTCGGTGTTTGACATGAATGCTTCGCGGCTGAGACGGTTTCGGGGCGAAGCTGTAGCATTGATTTTTCAAGATCCGATGACTCGTCTCGATCCTTTGATGACTGTGGGGGAACACTGCATCGAGACTTTGCAAGCTCACAGACCGAATTTGGATCGCAAGCAAGCTAAGAAACGGGCGATCGAGATTTTGGAAGCTGTGAAAATTCCCGCCTCTCGCTGGTCGCAATTTCCCCACGAATTTAGCGGCGGAATGCGACAAAGAGTAGCAATTGCTTTGGCTCTTTTGCTCGATCCGAAGTTAATTGTGGCGGACGAACCGACTACAAGTTTGGACGTAACTGTCGCCGCCCAGATTATGCAGGAATTAACCAGACTTTGTGAGGAACGGGGAACGGCTATTTTGCTAATTTCTCACGATTTGGCGATGGTGGCTGAGTATTGCGATCGCATTGCGGTGATGTACGGCGGCAAAGTCGTGGAAACAGGGCCGGTGCTGGATGTTTTTGAACGCCCGCAACACGAATATACTCGATCGCTCCTCAAAGCAGCTTTGCACATTCAAGCCGATTCTGACAAAGGGTTAGCATTCGAGGAAATCAGGACTGAAGTCGTTACTGCAAACTTAACAAATTCGCCTCTTTTGACCGTAACGAATTTGCAGCAACACTACAGTTTAGAAAGCAATTTATTAGATCAGTTGTTTTCCAGGAATCGCCAGGTAATTAAAGCAGTAGACGGCGTTAGTTTAGAGCTACAACGGGGAGAAATCCTAGGGCTGGTGGGGGAGTCCGGCTGCGGCAAAAGTACCTTGTCACGCACGATTTTGCAGCTAATTACCGCGACTGGCGGCAAAGTGGAATT
Organism: Microcoleus sp. N9_A1; assembly: GCF_036701795.1. NCBI lineage: Bacteria > Bacillati > Cyanobacteriota > Cyanophyceae > Oscillatoriales > Microcoleaceae > Microcoleus > Microcoleus sp. N9_A1. The sequence continues at coordinate 101,678 of NZ_JAUBRI010000017.1, read as the reverse complement.
TCAAGGAATAGATATAACTGCCCTGAACCGCGATGCTGTGAGGAAACACCGCCGCGAAATGCAAATGATCTTTCAAGACCCCCACGCTTGCCTGAATCCGATGATGACTGTCGGGCAAAGTATTGCTGACCCTTTGTTTATTCACAAATTAGCTAATGCCCCGGAAGCTAAAAAACAAGTAATGCAAATGTTAGAGCGGGTGGGTTTGACTCCAGGGGAGGATTTCTTTGGCCGCTATCCGGGGGAATTGTCAGGCGGACAACAGCAGCGAGTTTCGATCGCCCGCGCTTTGATTACTCGGCCGCAACTGATAATTTGCGACGAACCGGTGAGTATGCTGGATGCCAGCGTGCAGACTCAAGTTTTAGAGCTGATGTTGGAGTTGAAGCAGGAATTTAATTTGACTTATCTGTTTATTACGCACGATTTGTGGGTGGCGAGATTTTTTTGCGATCGTATTGCGGTAATGAATGCTGGAAAAATTGTTGAAATCGGTAAGACTAGGGATATTTTTACTAATCCGCAGCACCCTTACACTCAGCAATTATTGCAGGCAGCTCCTTTACTGGCTCGAACTCAATAAAAAGGTCTAAAATTGGGGCAATCTAATTTCTGTCACGGGCTTCTAGATGGATTTCGGAAATTTCCGGTTAAATTGGTTAAAGTTAAGGGATACTTTTCAAATCATCCCACGGACACCAAGCATTATATGGCAGAATCTGACCTAGGCAGTTTTGCGGTGGCCTCCGAAGCCTCACTCGCAATCGCAGAGGATGAAGACACTGAGATCGATCGTCCGACGGTAACTCGATCGTCAGCATACAACAACTGGTCTGCCGACGATCCCGTGGGAGCTTTGTTCAAAGAAATGGCTCGCTATCCTCTACTGACTGCCACCGAAGAGGTGGAGTTGGCGCGTCGCATTCAAGAATTGGTAGCCCTTCTGGAAGTAGAAGAGCGTTTAAAGCAGGAATTGGACAGAGTGCCAACAAAAGCTGAACTCGCCGCGGCTTTGGGGGTGAGCGAAACTCAACTGCAACAACTTCGCCACCAGTGTCAGTCGGCGAAACGGAAAATGATCAGCTCGAATTTGCGCTTGGTGGTTTCGATTGCCAAACGCTATCTCAACCGGGGCGTGCCTTTTCTGGATTTAATTCAAGAAGGAGCTTTAGGTTTGAATCGAGCTGCCGAAAAGTTTGATCCGGAGAAGGGTTACAAATTTTCTACCTATGCCTATTGGTGGATTCGCCAAGGAATTACCCGGACAATTGCCAATCAAGGGCGGACAATTCGCTTGCCGGTTCACATTGTCGAACAGTTAAATAAACTCAAAAGAGTTTATCGGGATTTGAGGCGTTCTCTTCAACGAAATCCAACTGAAACTGAACTTGCTAGAGAAATGCAAGTTACTTGCGAACAGCTTCGCTACCTCCAGCAAGTACGTCGGCAATCTTTGTCTCTCAACCACCGCATCGGCTCAGAAGAAAGTTCGGAACTTTTGGATGTTCTCGAAGATAACGCGACGCAATCTCCCGAAGCTCAGATGAATGAGATGATGATGCGCCAAGATATTTTGGAGGTGTTGGACAGTATTTTGACTGAGCGGGAAAAAGAGATTGTTGCTATGCGTTATGGTTTGCTGACCGGCGAACCTTACACTTTAGAAGAGGTGAGCAGTTTGTTCAATTTGTCCCGCGAACGAGTCCGTCAAATTCAAAATAAGGCAATGCGAAAGCTGCGCCGCCCTCAAGTGACGGAACGATTGAAGGGCTGGTTGAAATAAGCTAAAAACATTGAGTTGGCATTTTGAAAAATCTTAAAATTATTGTGGGGGACACTCCGACCCCGCCGTATATAACAATTTTTGCAGGAGTCGTAAACTTTTTACCCTACCCCAACCCTCCCCTTATCAAGGGGAGGGAGTAAGAAATTCACCAATGATTTAGGATTGCTATATATGCTGATTCAATGTGGAAAAACTTAATTAAAAATTACAAATTAAAAATGTCTTGATGTGGTATTTTTAATTGTTGATTGTCGCGTACTACTTACTTATTTATGTCTTCTGAGGTAATTTTGCGTCCAGCTACCCGCGCCGACGTGCCCGTGCTGTTTGATTTGATTAAAGCTTTAGCTGAGTACGAAAAATTATCTCATGCCGTTACTGGTAATGCGGTTGATTTGGAAAATCATTTGTTTGGCGTGAGACCTTTTGCTGAAGCGATTTTAGCGGAGTGCGAAAATCGAGTTGTGGGCTGGGCGCTGTTTTTTTACAATTATTCTACTTTTTTGACTCAGCCGGGAATTTATTTGGAAGATTTGTTTGTGATCCCTGAGTTTCGAGGGCGGGGAATTGGCAAGTCTTTGATAGTTTATTTAGCGCAGTTGACGGTTGAAAGGGGCTGCGGGCGTTTGGAATGGAGTGTTTTGGATTGGAATGAATTGGCGATCGGATTTTACAAGGGTATCGGTGCTGATGTGATGCCCGACTGGCGGATTTGCCGGGTTGCGGGCGAGTCTTTGGTGACTTTGGCCTCGAAGTAATTTTATCAGTTCGCGATCGCACTCGCCCGTCTCAGAAACCGGGTTTTTTGCGGGATCTGCGGTTGGCAACGCGTCTTTTCGGAAAAACCCGGTTTCTGGGCACCCGTGCGTCAATTTTTTGTTGCGTAAATCCTAGTAAATAATTGGCAAAAATATAGGAAAATTTAACTAACAGTAGATTTTGATTGAGAGAATAGATCGTGATTATTTGGGTAAACGAGCAAATCGATCCGTCGGGCATTCTTTATTCCTGCATTGCTTGTTGCGATGAGACTCAAGCGCAGGAATGCCACCAATCTTTTGAGCAGAATTTGACCCCAGAGCAAAAACAACAGGGCTGGGTTGCTACCTTGCGAACTGTTAGTTCTTGGGATGATGTGCCCGTTAATGCTTTGAAATTGAATTGATCGGTGCAAGTCGAGCAGATTTAGTCTCGCCGTATTTCGGTGCGAAGGAAACGGCAGGAAAACGTTGCGCGTCTGTTCGGAAATTTTAGGGCCCGCAGTGCTGCGGACGCGCAAGGGCGAAAAAGCGGGCAAGTGCGATCCAATAGCTGCAAGCTCCGCTAACGACAAATCGCATTTCTCAAACGGGTTTTAGCATTACTATTAATAGATAGAGGCATTTCAAATTGTCAAGTTAAATTTTTATGATTGAAACCTTATTTCACGCTTATACGCCTCTAGTTATCTGGACGGGCTTGGGACTGCTGCTGTTTCGGTACATCCCAGTTGATTTTCCCAAGCTGCTGAGCCACTTTCTTTTCTGGATTGGGATACCGCTGCAAATTCTAGTTTTAGCCCGTCAGAGCGATTTTTCGGGTGCTGTGGGATTCACGCCGGCGATCGCCATATTCGTGTTATTTCTCAGTACGAGTTTTGCTTGGCTGACTTGGGTATTATTGCGTAGGCTGAGTGCGGCCCACATCAAAAAGCCCTATTTTCAGGGCAAAAATTCTCTGGTTAACTTATTTTTATTAAATTTTAATTCCCTGAAGCGATCGAGCCAAGGGAGTTTTCTCCTAGCTGCGATGTTAGGAAATACCGGCTTTGTCGGATTAGCAATCACGCCCGCTATCGTCAGCAGCGATAACAACAACTGGGCTGTCTTGTACAGCGTCACTAACAATGTTATTGGAACTTATTGTTTCGGTGTATTTATTGCTAGCTATTTCGGAAACTCCGAGCAAAAAAAACACTGGTGGACTCAGCTCCGGGACGTGCTGACAGTTCCCGCCCTGTGGGCATTTTTAATTGGTTTTTATACTAGAAACATCCCCCTGCCCGAGACAGTGGAATCGGGATTGCAGACTGCTGTTTGGGTGGTAATTGCCAGTGCTTTGCTGCTGGTTGGCATCCGGCTGAGGTCTATAAAGAAATGGGAAAGTTTTGAACTGGCGTTAATTCCGTCCCTGTTAAAAGTGGTAATTGTGCCGGTGCTGATCGGATTGGGTGCTAGTTATTTCGGGTTGAGCGGCGATCCGAGGTTCGTGTTGGTGTTGATGTCGGGAACGCCCACAGCTCTTTCCGTGCTGATTTTAGCAGAAGTCTACGAGCTCGATCGCGATTTGTTAGCTAGCAGCATCGCCATCACTTCCGTCGGTTTACTGCTGATGCTTCCACTTTGGTTAGCTGGGTTTAGTTGAAGTTGGACGATAGCGTGGGAGTTAGAAACCGGGTTTCTTGTCAAAATCTCGGTAAGGATGCGTAAATTATCGCAGAAACCCGGTTTCTGGGATTTGGATCGCGTTACTAAAACAGGAAATAAACCCAACACTAATGATTCTTGCAAGACTTTTGAGAGTTGGTCTAATATAGAAATAACTTCTAGGAGGTTAGAGGCATGACAAGCATATCCGACGAACAAACAGCTATCATCCGTACAGAAAGAGGACTGTCCATCGCAGGTACGCGCATCACTATCTACGACATCATGGACTATGTGACGGCTCAATATCCGCCTAAGTTTATCAGGGGATTGTTTGACCTTACAGAGGAACAAATTAACGCGGCTTTAGCTTATATTGAGGCCAATCGCGCCACCGTTGAAGCCGAGTATCAAATGGTTCTTAAGGAAGCTGAAGAACTGCGGCTGTATTATGAAGAAAAAAATCGCGATCTCATTGCCAGAATTGCCGCCCAACCACCAAGATCGGGAACGGAAGCTGCTTGGGAAAAACTGCGAGCAGCTAAGGCCAAGTTCAAGTCTGAGCTATAGTTTTTCATACTAAAGTATGATAGAGTTAATGTATCAGCAAATCCTTAAATACTATGATCAATATAGTGTTTTAAAAGTGATATCCATGTTAAAAGAATTAAAAACCATTACTCTTGCAACTCTGCTGGTATTAGGAACAGCTAAACTGGGTTCTACTGCACCTCTACCAAGTCCTAATAATCAAGGGGATTATACGGGAAGATATTATCATACTTATTGGGAAGTAGTAGACCCAGACCCAAAGGGGTTAAATTGTCGTATAAATTCTTCTTTTGAAGAATTTATGCGTGTTGACAACCGCACTCCATTTGATGTTTTTAATTGGTCTGTAGTTGGTGTTTTAAAACAGGGGCAGCGTTTTGAAAGCTTTCCTGGTAATGCTGGTGTTACTTTCCTTGATACCAGGGGTTTACCTTGGCTTTTTGTAGGAAAAAACTACACTGCTGGTGCGGCGCAAGGTTGTTTTATTCGCGCTAATAGTCAATTGGTCAAACCAATACAGATGTCACCGACTCCCGTAGAACCTCAAGCGAGTCAACCGCTCACAAGTTCCACGGCACTACCGATGAAGCTTGGTTTTGACGAAGGATTTGGATCGATTGTAGTACCAGAAAGTGATACCAGAGCATCGGCCTATGGAGGACGCTTAAGGCGATATGATGTTCACATTGCTAAAATGTTTGAAGTCACTCACTTTATGTGTCAGGAGGGGACTTTAACACCCGGTATTACATGGAATTACGAGGCTGGAGGTGGCACGATTAATATGGGAAGTTTTGAAATAACCTGCCGACTTGCTAATCAAATAGTTAGTGCCTATGGTTTAGGTAAATCGGAACCTACGAATATTACTTTTTCTGCTGGTGAAATCGATCGCCCCGATGTCAGAAGTTTCAACATTCCTATCCTAAATATTACAGGTGATAAAGTACCACGTTGGATAAGTTTTGTGCAGGGATTTCAGCCAGTGAGAAGGTAGGGCGAACACAGATAATATGCTCTACAGTCACTTAGAGTAATGTACCTTAATAAGATAGTTGAGAGGAGTTTATGAATATAGATGAAAACGAACTGCAAGAACTTTATGCAGAAGGCAGAAGAGATTTTCATGGTTGTGACTTAAGGGATACTGATTTGACAGAAATTGATCTGAGCTTTGCTAATCTAAGTGGTGCAAATTTGAGCAATGCAAACTTAAACTATAGCAATCTAAGCTATACTAATTTAATCAGCGCTCAATTAAGAGGGGCATCTCTTATAGGGGCTAATCTGAAATGGTCAGACATTATTTATGCAGACTTGAGAGATGCCAATCTTCAAGGAGCAGATCTAGAGTGGGCTAATCTTAGAAGCGCTAAGCTTACCAATGCTAATTACCAAACAGTAAAAAATATCGAAAGGGCTGATATAACCGATGCTATAGGAGTAGAAAAACTGATTGAAGAAATTGAAAAAAGCGATATGGTTCAGTTAAATTTATTTGCAGAATACCCAATTAAACCCCTTAACAGAACATTAAAATGTGAACCAAAGTATCAAGATAGTTTCCAGAAAAAATATCCACCAGCTTTATTACCAAAGATTTCAAGACATACTAAAATGCAGGGCATTCTGGCCGAGATAGGACAAGAATTAGGCTATAGAGTATGGATTGCTCGAAACGATCACTCAAAGGACTATAGATTCGGAGAGTATAGATTCGGGGACGATAGTTTCGAGGACTCTAGGTTCGGTAAACTTAAAGAATTAACAATGGAAGGATTCTCTATTGGTGGATTAGAAAAACAAGTTGAAAAAATTAGTAAATTAATTGATGTAATATGGCTAAATGAAAATGATCAGTTTAAAGTAGTAGCATTATTTGAAATTGAATGCACTACTACAATTCACTCTGGACTATTACGTATGGGTGATTTTGTGGCTAATGTTAAATTAAATCCCTTAACCTTTATAGACCCAACCTTCCCAATGTATATCGTAATTCCTGAAAAACGAAAAAAAAAATTACAATCCCAATTATCTCGACCAATATTTCAATATCTTGAATTGCACAAAAGTTGTGAAGGTATTAATATAGAAGATATAGAGAGGTGTTGGGAAAATATTATCAAGCAGAAAATAAAGATCCAGCAAGAAATAAAGCCGAATATTATTGATCTTATAGCTTTGAGCAATTGTATCTAGCTCCGCTTTCTGTGGCCCCTGACGGTACAACAACTAAACCCGGTAAGTTTTGGGTGTACGAGAGAATTATCCGCATTCCTTACTACGGTATTTATGAAATGAGAACTGGCAATTTAGAAGTCTATCACCTGATAGATTTTGTGTATCGAAGGATGGAGCCAAACGAACGCGGTCACTATCCCATTCCTGTACTAGAGGTAGAATTGGGACTGTGGCAGGGAAGCTATCAAAATCAAGAACTTCTTTGGCTGCGGTGGTGGGATTCCCAGGGGAATTTGCTGTTAACTGGCTCGGAACAAGTTGAAATTGAACGGGAAAGAGCCGGACAAGAACGGGAAAGAGCCGAACAAGCAGAGCGAAAAGTCACCCAGTTAGCGGAGCGATTGCGAGCAATGGGAATCGATCCCGATGCAGAGGATTGATATCAAAGTCCCAAAACTCTCTCTGTAGCGCGAGCATCCCGCACCTTACCTTTTATATCATACAAAACCAAGCTTATGGAAACTAAACCACCTCTACCGCCCTTTACGTTGGAAACGGCTAAAGCCAAAGTTCAAGCTGCTGAAGATGCCTGGAATACCCGCGATCCAGAACGAGTAGCCTTAGCTTATACGGAAGATTCTCAGTGGCGAAACCGTGCCGAATTTTTCAGCGGACGGGAACAAATCAAGGCTTTTTTAAGACGAAAATGGGCAAAGGAATTAGATTACCGTTTAAAGAAAGAACTGTGGAGTTTTACAGACAATCGGATTTCTGTTCGCTTCGAGTATGAGTGGCACGATGATTCTGGCTACTGGTATCGGGCTTATGGTAATGAACAGTGGGAATTTGCCGAAAATGGGTTAATGCGAAGACGTGAAGCTAGCATTAATGATGTTCCCATTCAAGAGTCTGAACGGAAGTTTCGATAGAACATTTCTGGACTCCGACGAGAGAAACCGGGTTTTTTAGCCTGGATCAAGGGCTAGAACCAATAATTTTTGTAAAAAACCCGGTTTTTTCATAGGTTTTGTGTCCAGAAATGAGTGAGTTTAGACAGCAAAAGTGCGCGCTGGCCTGTTTGCTCAATCGCAAAGCAAACTCGGAGAAGTCAACACAAAGACATCCCTAGTTCCCACCGCTTCCGATTCCGGTTTAATCGGTGTAGTAAAGTGGAAAAACTGGTGGTCGTCAACTAACAGCAATTCTCCCGGATGCAGAACTTTATTAAAAACAGGCTTCTCTTTTTTAGCCAAGTACAAATGTGTTTCCCCGCCGACAATATTAGTTCTGTCAACCGAGAAAATCCCGATAAAATCAGTACCGTCTTGGTGAATGCCTTCCGGTGCGGGGTTGCCGAAATTGTGCGGCGAACAAGTGATCCTGATTTGATGGATGCCGATTTCAGCTTCCGGGTGAATTTTGCAAGAATCGAAAAAAGCAAAAATCATCTGTTTGAAATTATCGAGGGCGATTAGCCGATCGTCCAATTCGGCAAATTCCCGCCTCAGATCGCCCGCTAGCGGATTGTATGTTTTGCTTTGCAAGAAATAGCCGTGAGGTAACTTAACTAACTCATTCCCATTGACTGTAAACCGCGACAATCTTCTCGAACGATACTTACCTTTCACATACGGATCGACAGGCATATCGTCAAAAAATTCCTTGAAACCTTCTAGCTTAATCGAGTTTACTTTTTTGAAAGTAAACATAAAGGCATAATCCAAATGAATGGATTCTAATACGGTTTTCATAGATTTTACTCCCTGAAGCCTTGCTCCCCTCCCTAATTTTGCCTGGAGGAGGTGTATGCTTCTACTCTAGCGCAGGTTTTTTGTATGTGTCGTAAAAGACACTACAAAAATTGCAAAGATATCGTAAAGAAGGAAGAATGAGGAAGGAAGAAGGAAGAAGGAAGAGGGAAGAAGGAAGAGGAAAGAAGACATACACAGCAAGCTTTTTAGCGATCGATATTTGACGTTTAATTAGGTGGATTTACTTAGCAGCTTAACTCCGCACCGCTTTCACTAGCGACTGACAGGCCCGCAGGAAAACGGCAACATCGACCCCAAGTGCGACGTACTGAACGCCAGCATCAATCCACTGCTGGGCGATTTCGGGGTTTTCGGCAAAAGTACCTGCGGCTTTGCCTGCTTTGCGGATGGTTTGCACTGCTTCCTGCATCATGTCGATGACTCGGGGATCGCGGACTTGGCCGGGAATGCCGATCGACTGTGACAGATCGTAAGGCCCCAGAAAAATCACGTCAACCTCCGGCACAGTAACAATTTCTGCCAGGTTGTCGATGCCAGCTTTGCCTTCGACATGAATCACAACTAAGGATTCTTCGTTGAGTTTGTCAGTGATATTTGTACCTGCAGCGGTGTAAAGTCCTGCCCGCGTAGCGAAGGAAAGGCCTCGCGTGCCCAGAGGACTGTATTTAGCACTTTTGACAGCGGTTTCGGCATCGATTTTGCTTTCAATTTGAGGTACTTGAACGCCTGCACTGCCAATGTCGAGAGCTCGTTGAATTTGCGGCCCGTCGTTTTTGCGGACACGAACAATCGGTGCAATTCCGGTACAGTCGGCGGCGCGGCACAAATCTTCAGCAGCAAGGGGGTGCAGGGGGCCGTGTTCCATGTCTATGACGGCAAAATCAAATCCAGCATGACCGCATATTTCCATGAATGCGGGATAAGCGCAGTTCATAAATAAACCGAGGACTGTTTCGCCTTGTTTGATTTTTTGTTTGAGTTGGTTTTGACGCATGGTTCATTCAGTTGACAGTTGACAGTTGACAGTTGACAGTTGAGGGCGACCTCTACCTGGAAGGAAGAGGATTGGAGTAATGAATAGTCTGCTTTTAATTTCTCCCTACAAGGGTTCCGGCTTTAACCCAATTCTTTCTGGTAATGCCGGAAATTTGATGTTTTTTTACCGCGAATTAATGCCGATGAACCCAGATTGTTTTTAATTTTATATTCTTCAACCTGCGGAGGCAGGTTTTGTTTGTATAGACGCGGTTTCAACCGCCGTCCGATCTTTATGTTAAAAGAATTGATAAAAATTTTGTAGCTGATTTTGCTTCTATTTTAAAGGGAATCAAGCACAAAACCCAGGCAAAAATAAACATTCCTAATATCGGTAAAAATATTGGTCCCACAGAGGGTTCTACGAACCAAGCAAATAAAGCAAACATTCCAATACTGCCCGTTGTCCACAGCCAAAGAATCATCAATCCTATGACTATTTTATGTAAACTCATCCTAATTTTGATGGAACAACCAAAAGGTTGAGAATGGATATCTCCTTGGATAATTGGAAAAAAGGAATTGCGGCCGATGATGATGCGATTGATTTTGAAGGTATTGCCAGAAATTGTTCCTTCATAAGGTTTTGCAGGTGGCGGGCCAAAGGGTATAATTATTCTAAAAACTTTGGGAGGAGTGACAACTTCGTCCAACCTGCGCAAAACTTCCGAAAAAGTTAAACTGGTCGTAATTGTTAAACTATCAAAAGGAATCAACGATCTAAAAAATTTGACGATCTTGAGCATAAGGTTCATCCGGCTGTTCAATAGTTGTTGCTGGTATTAAAGCCTCTTATATAAAAAAACTTTGCCCTGACCTCACCGCGAAATACCAGTATACTGCAAAATAAACATTTAAATGCGATGAGTGTTTTTCGCTGATGTCTAAATTAATTCCACAATCTCCCATGAAACTGCGACGGTATCTATTTTCGCTCAAAGGTCGATCGATCGTCACCTTCACCCTCAGCCTAATTACCTCGATCTCAGCTATTACCCCAGCGTTTGCCGCACCTGTGCGCAATCCCGACAAACAGGAAACTTGCGACATTCTAGTAGCAGGCGGCGGGCTCGCAGGCGCTGCTACCGCTTACGAAGGTTTGCTGGCGGGGCGCACAGTTTGCCTTACTGAAATTACTGACTGGGTAGGCGGTCAAATTTCCTCCCAGGGAACTTCGGCACTAGACGAAAGAGAAACTCAGCGATCGCTCTTATATTACCCCCGCGGCTACCTCGAATTGCGGGGGAGGCTCAAGGAACATTACGGCCGGCTAAATCCCGGAGGCTGTTGGGTTAGCTATTCCTGTTTCATGCCCTACGACGGTCACAAAATTCTATTTAACATCTTGCAGGATGCCGCTAGAAAAGGCAAAGGCACCCTGAAATGGTTTCCCAATACGGTTATTAAAGAATTAGAAATTACTCCTGCTGTGGCGGGGAATACGGTTGGCGGCCAACAAATTAAAAGTGCGATCGCCATTCAACACAAACCCGCCACCAACACGCCACCACTCAACACCGAAACCCTGTCTAAAACCATCGAAGATGCCTATCGCTACGAAAATTCGGCGCGATTTAACAAAACTATTATTCAGTTTATTCCCAAACCACCCAACCAGTCAAATTCCAAACCTAGAGGTGCTGATTGGTACGTTGTAGATGCGACTGAAACAGGCGAATTAATCGGACTTGCCGATGTTCCCTACCGCCTCGGAATTGACCCACGTTCCCCTCTCGAACCTTCCTCCGCCAGCCCTACCGGCGACGCTTACTGCACTCAAGGTTTTACCTACACCTTTGCGATGCAGGCAACGAAGGAACCGCAGCAGCATCAAGTGCCGTCTTTTTATCAACAATATGCTCCTTACTACAGCTACGAATTGCAGAGATTGGCGAGCTTTCCCTTAGTTTTCACCTACCGCCAAATCAGGAGCATGAGACCGGATCAAAAACGACCTTCAGACCCGAAGCAGTTCCCGATTTATCCGGGGGATATTTCGATGCAAAACTGGACTTGGGGCAATGACTATCGTCCAGGTTCTGCCCAGGATAATTTAATTTATTCTCGCGATCAGTTGGAAGAAGCCGGTCAACTGCAACCGGGGGGATGGATGGGCGGTTTGCGAACGGAAACTTTGCGCCGCGGCGAAGAAAATGCTCAAGGATTTTTCTACTGGCTGGTAACAGGAACTACTGACTCGCAGCTAGGAGATGGAGTGAAAAAGCCTCATCCAAACAATCGTTTTTTGAGCGGGTTGGATTCGCCGATGGGGACGGTGCACGGACTTTCTAAATATCCTTATATGCGGGAGGGCCGACGTATTATTGGGCGGCCGAGTTTTAATCAGCCTCAAGGTTTTACGGTGTGGGAAGTTGATATGTCTCGCACTGACTTTACGGCTGATTTTTATCGCCAGAATTTGTCGGAGGAAGAGTATCGCAATTTGTGGTTGGCTGTGGGTGGTTTGAATGCGCCGGCTTTGGCTGTCGGAAGTCAATCTGTTGAGGATACAAAATCGCGATCGCGCGCTACGATTTATCCTGATTCTGTGGGTATCGGTCATTATGCGATCGACTTTCACCCCTGCATGACCAACAGCCCGCCGGAAGCACCGGGAAATACCGAACGCGAAGGCACTCGCAAAGGTCAAGGGCAAGCTTATCCCTTCCAAATCCCGCTGCGGGCAATGATTCCCCAGAAAATTGACAATATGTTAGTGGCAGGTAAAAGTATAGCTGTTAGCCACACAGCGGCCGCTGCTTATCGAGTGCATTCTTTTGAATGGTCTGCTGGTGCGGCGGCGGGAGTTGCGGCTGCTTTTTCCTTGGAAAAAGGGATTTTACCTTATGAATTAGTGGACGAATTGCCATCCCGCGAGCCGAACTTGGAAGTGTTGCAATTGCGCTTGCAACAAAATGCCAATCCGATCGCCTTTCCGGGTACTTCTATTTTCAATAGTTCGTGGCAAAATTGGAAATAATCGCAGTTGGTAATCTGTAGGGCGGACATCCTGCCCGCCGCACAATAAAATTCACTCTTTGGGGAACAGGCTTTCGGGCCTGTTCGTGACACCCCACAATTAACTCGTTACCAAGAAGAGCCTGCTAACCAGTATAAAATAACCAATAAGTGAATAGTTGACCAACAGCAATTTGTCATCTATCTTTCGATAGAAGCAATCAGACACTGCTTTAGTCGGATAATATCAATAATCTCCAAAATATTCCCCCCTTCCCCTTCAAACTCCCCAAAGGTAACGGTCATGTCAACTGCACAGATAACAAGCCCCAATTCCAATAATGGTTATGCCAAACAGCTACTCAGAACCTTAGTAGCTGTCAAAAAAGGGGACTTTTCAGTTCGGATGCCCATAGACCAGACCGGTCTAGCCGGGAAAATTGCAGACGAACTTAACGACATAATCGAGCTCAATCAGAGAATGGCGGCCGAACTCGATCGCATCGGCACAGTTGTCGGTAAAGAAGGCAAAATCGCCCAGCGTGCCACCATCGGCAGCGCCGAGGGGTCATGGGCAGCTAGCGTAAATTCTGTCAATACCCTAATTACAGATTTAGTGCAACCAACCTCTGAAACCGCCAGAGTAATTCGGGCCGTAGCAAAAGGAGATTTATCGCAAACCATCGCCTTAGAGATAGAAGACAGACCCCTCAAAGGAGAATTCCTCCAAACAGCCCAAATTGTCAACACAATGGTAGACCAATTGAGTTCCTTCGCATCAGAAGTAACGCGGGTTGCTAGGGAAGTAGGAACCGAAGGCAAATTAGGCGTGCAAGCTGAAGTCAGAGGAGTTGCAGGAACCTGGAAAGATTTAACGGATTCAGTTAACTCGATGGCGGGGAATTTAACAGCCCAAGTCCGCAACATTGCTGACGTGACAACCGCTGTGGCAAATGGCGATTTATCCAAAAAAATTACAGTAGATGTTAAAGGCGAAATTCTCGAACTGAAAAATACGATTAACATCATGGTGGATCAGTTGAGTTCCTTCGCATCTGAAGTAACGCGGGTGGCGAGAGAAGTAGGAACGGAAGGCAAATTAGGGGTGCAAGCAGAAGTTAAAGGAGTTGCAGGAACCTGGAAAGATTTAACGGATTCAGTTAACTCGATGGCCGGCAATCTTACCGCACAAGTACGGAACATTGCGGAAGTGACAACCGCTGTGGCAAATGGTGACTTATCTAAAAAAATTACAGTAGATGTTAAAGGTGAAATTCTGGAGTTAAAAAACACGATTAACATCATGGTGGATCAGTTAAATTCCTTCGCATCTGAAGTAACGCGGGTGGCGAGAGAAGTAGGTTCCGAAGGCAAACTCGGCGGTCAAGCAGAAGTTAAAGGAGTTGCCGGAACTTGGAAGGATTTAACTGATAGCGTTAACTTCATGGCAGGCAGTTTGACAGCACAAGTGCGGAACATCGCTGAAGTGACTACCGCTGTGGCAAAGGGCGATTTATCTAAGAAAATTACAGTAGATGTTAAAGGTGAAATTCTGGAGTTAAAAAACACTGTCAACACGATGGTTGATCAGTTAAATTCCTTCGCATCTGAAGTAACCAGGGTTGCTAGGGAAGTGGGGACAGAAGGGAAATTAGGCGTACAAGCAGAAGTGCAGGAAGTTGCAGGAACCTGGAAAGATTTAACTGATTCAGTTAACTCAATGGCAGGAAATTTAACAGCACAAGTCCGCAACATTGCTGAGGTGACGACGGCTGTTGCTAACGGTGACTTATCTAAGAAAATTACGGTACAGGTTAAAGGCGAAATTTTAGAACTAAAAAACACCATTAACGTGATGGTGGATCAGCTTAATTCCTTTGCATCTGAAGTAACCAGGGTTGCTAGGGAAGTAGGTTCCGAAGGTAAACTCGGCGGTCAAGCGGATGTTCGAGGCGTAGCAGGAACTTGGAAGGATTTAACTGATTCAGTTAATTTTATGGCGGGTAGTTTGACGGAGCAAGTACGGAATATTGCGGCTGTTACTACTGCGGTGGCAAATGGCGACTTGTCGAAGAAAATTACAGTAGATGTTAAAGGTGAAATTCTGGAGTTAAAAAACACCGTCAACACGATGGTGGATCAGTTAAATTCCTTCGCTTCGGAAGTAACTAGGGTGGCTAGGGAAGTGGGAACGGAAGGGAAATTAGGCGTGCAAGCTGAAGTTAAAGGAGTTGCAGGAACCTGGAAAGATTTAACGGATTCAGTTAACTCGATGGCGGGTAATTTAACAGCCCAAGTGCGGAACATTGCGGAAGTGACAACGGCGGTGGCAAATGGCGATTTGTCGAAGAAAATTACCGTAGATGTTAAAGGTGAAATTCTCGAACTGA
Source organism: Microcoleus sp. N9_A1 (assembly GCF_036701795.1). Lineage (NCBI taxonomy): Bacteria > Bacillati > Cyanobacteriota > Cyanophyceae > Oscillatoriales > Microcoleaceae > Microcoleus > Microcoleus sp. N9_A1. The sequence continues at coordinate 86,596 of NZ_JAUBRI010000017.1, read as the reverse complement.
AAAACACGATTAACATCATGGTGGATCAGTTGAGTTCCTTCGCATCTGAAGTAACCAGAGTTGCTAGGGAAGTGGGAACGGAAGGTAAATTAGGCGTGCAAGCTTACGTGCGGGGTGTAGGGGGAACTTGGAAAGATTTAACCGATAATGTTAACTTGATGGCGGGGAATTTGACGGCGCAGGTGCGGAATATTGCGGAAGTGACGAAAGCGGTGGCAAATGGGGATTTGTCTAAGAAAATTACCGTCGATGTCAAAGGCGAAATTCTTGAACTGAAAGACACTATTAACGTGATGGTGGATCAGCTTAATTCCTTCGCTTCTGAGGTGACGCGGGTGGCGCGGGAGGTGGGAACTGAGGGTAAATTGGGCGGTCAAGCTGAGGTGAAAGGAGTTGCGGGAACTTGGAAAGATTTAACCGACAATGTAAACTCGATGGCGGGGAATTTGACAGCGCAGGTGCGGGGTATTGCTAAGGTTGTGACGGCGGTGGCGAATGGCGATTTGAAGCGCAAATTAATGCTGGAAGCTAAGGGAGAAATTGCGACTCTGGCAGATACGATTAACGAGATGATTGATACGCTGGCGACGTTTGCGGATCAAGTTACTACTGTGGCGCGGGAGGTGGGAATTGAAGGGAAATTGGGCGGCCAGGCGAAGGTTCCGGGCGCGGCGGGGACCTGGCGAGATTTGACGGATAATGTGAATGAGTTGGCGGCGAATTTGACTACTCAACTGCGGGCGATCGCCGAAGTGGCAATTGCTGTTACGAGAGGGGATTTAACGAGGTCAATTTCCGTAGCCACTGAGGGAGAAGTTGCCATTGTTAAGGACAACATTAACCAGATGATCGCCAATCTCCGGGAGACGACGCAGAAGAATACTGAGCAAGATTGGCTGAAAACAAACCTCGCTAAGTTCACTCGAATGCTACAAGGTCAGCGGGATTTAGAAACAGTTTCTAAACTAATTCTCTCAGAATTGACGCCGCTGGTTTCTGCTCAGCATGGCGTATTCTTTATGATGGAATCTGTGGAGCATGATCCGTTTCTCAAACTGTTAAGTACCTACGCATACCGCGAACGCAAACAGTTAGGAAATAGATTCCATTTAGGCGAAGGTTTGGTAGGACAGTGCGCCCTGGAAAAGGAACGAATACTGTTGACTGAGGTGCCGGAAAACTACGTTAAAATTGGATCGGGACTGGGAGAATCTACGCCGTTGAATGTCGTTGTTTTACCCGTACTATTTGAGGGACAAGTGACGGCAGTAATTGAGTTAGCTTCGTTCCGCCGCTTCAGCGAAATACACTTGACATTTCTCGACCAACTTACAGAAAGTATCGCCATTGTTTTAAATACAATTGCGGCGAGTATGCGGACGGAAGAGTTGCTGAAACAGTCACAGTCTTTGGCAGAAGAGTTGCAAACTCAGCAAAAGGAACTAACGGAAACTAACAAGCGTCTCGAACAACAAGCGCAGTCGCTCCGCGCATCTGAGGAACTGTTGAAGAATCAGCAGGAAGAGTTGCAACAAACGAATGAAGAACTAGAAGAACAAGCTGAATTGCTAGCGCTGCAAAATAAGGAAGTTGAGCGGAAAAACCGAGATATCGAACAGGCGAGGGGGTTGCTGGAAGAAAGAGCCGAACAGTTGGCTCTAACTTCTAAGTATAAGTCGGAGTTTCTGGCAAATATGTCTCACGAGTTGCGAACTCCGCTGAATTCGCTGTTGATTCTCGCTCGATTGCTTTCTGACAATACTGAAGGCAATTTGACTCTGAAGCAAGTTGAATACACGCGCACTATTTACTCGGCTGGAACCGATTTGTTAGGGCTGATTAATGACATCTTGGATCTCGCTAAGATTGAATCAGGCACGATGTCAGTGGAAATTGAGCAAGTGTTGTTTGCGGAATTGCGAGATCATTTGGATCGAACTTTCCGCCAAATCGCCCTGGATAAGAAGTTGAGTTTTCAAATCGAGCTTGAGGGTGGGTTGCCAAAAGGTCTCTATACTGATGCTAAACGGCTGCAACAAGTTTTGAAGAATCTCCTCTCGAATGCGTTTAAGTTTACAGAGCGAGGTGAGGTGAAATTGTGTGTCGAAGTAGCGCGGGAAGGGTGGAGTTTAGAGATAGAAAGTTTAACGAGTTCCCCTACTGTTTTGGCTTTCGCCGTTAGCGATACGGGGATTGGGATTTCTGCTGAAAAACACAGGGTTATTTTTGAGGCTTTCCAACAAGCTGATGGTAGCACTAGCCGCAAATACGGGGGCACGGGTTTGGGTTTGTCAATTAGTAGAGAAATCGCTAATTTGTTAGGCGGAGAAATTAAATTGACAAGTCGCCCTGGTGAGGGTAGTAGGTTCACGCTTTATCTGCCGCAAACTTACCAAGAATCGCGAATAATGAATGATCAGGAATCGGGAATGGGCAAGCAAATGGCTCAATTGCCGGCTGCTATTTCTTCTGCAGTTCCTTCGCCGAATTTCAACTTGCCGATCGCCCCTTATCCATCACCTATTATCGCGGATGACCGGGAAAGTGTCGAGTCCGGCGATCGCGTACTGTTGATTATTGAAGATGACGTGAACTTCGCTCGCATTCTTTTGGATATGGCGCGGGATCAGGGTTTTAAAGGTTTAGTGGCTTTACGGAGCGATATCGGTTTGGCGATGGCGCGAGAGTTCAAGCCAACTGCGATTATGCTGGATCTAAATTTGCCTGTGATGGATGGCTGGACAGTGCTGGATCGCTTGAAGCATGATACGAATACGCGCCACATTCCGGTTCACATTGTATCAGTTGAAGAAGGGCGGCAGCGCAGTTTGCAGTTAGGGGCGATCGCCTATTTGCAAAAACCTGTTAGCAGCGAAGCTTTGAGCAAAGCTTTGACTGATATTAAGGGTTTTGTCGATCGGCGAGTCAAGAATCTGCTAGTGGTGGAAGACGACGAAACGCAGCGTCTGAGCATTGTGGATTTAATCGGCAATCACGATGTTTCTACAACGGCTGTGGGGAGTGGTGCAGAGGCGCTAGCAACTTTGAAATTGGGGCATTTTGACTGCATTGTCCTCGATTTGGGACTGCCAGATATGACGGGTTTTGAACTGATCGAGCAGATCAAGCAAGATGCAGCTTTAAAAAGTCTGCCGATTATTGTTTATACGGGCAAAGAGTTGACGAGAGCCGAAGAAACTCAACTGAAGCGGATGGCGGAAACAATCATTGTTAAAGATGTGCGATCGCCGGAACGTTTGTTAGATGAAACAGCTTTGTTTTTGCACCGAGTCCAAGCAAATTTGCCGGAACCCAAGCGCCAAATGCTAGAGCAATTGTATCAAACAGATTCGACCCTCGCGGGCAAAAAAGTCTTGATTGTTGACGACGATATGCGGAATATTTTCGCCCTGACGAGTATGCTAGAGCGCCATCAAATGCAAATTGTGTTTGCTGAAAACGGCAGACAGGGCATTGCTACATTGCAAAATACACCTGACATAAATATTGTGTTGATGGACGTGATGATGCCAGAGATGGACGGTTATGAAACAATGCAAGCAATTCGTAATATGCCTCAATTCGCTGCGCTGCCAATGATTGCTCTTACTGCGAAAGCTATGAAGGGCGATCGGGAAAAATGTATCGAAGCTGGTGCGTCTGACTACATTACCAAACCTGTGGATACGGAACAGTTACTATCGCTGCTGCGTGTCTGGCTTTATCGATAATAGAAGTAAGTTGTCCGTTGACTGTTGTTAGTTGTCATTAGTGAGCAGTGAGCAGTCAACAGTCAACAGTCAGCAGTCAACAGTCAACAGTCAACAGTCAACAGTCAAAAATGCCCAATAACCAATTAGTAATTAGAAATGCCCGAAAGCCATGAACTGGAAACAATCGAAATTCAACTCCTACTAGAAGGAATGTTTCGCTATTACGGATTTGATTTTCGTAATTATGCTCTTGCCTCTCTCAAGCGCCGTATTTGGAACACTATTCGCTCGGAACAGCTCACCACTGTCTCTGCACTTCAGGAAAAGGTACTTCACAATCCTGCTTACCTAGATCGTTTACTGCTAGACATTTCTGTCAATGTAACGGCGATGTTTCGCGATCCCAGCTTTTACATTAGTTTCAGAAATAAAGTGGTGCCGCTGCTGCGTACTTATCCTTTTATTCGGATTTGGCACGCTGGATGTTCAACGGGAGAAGAAGTATATTCTATGGCAATCTTGCTGCAAGAAGAAGGACTGTATGACCGTTGTCGGATTTACGCTACGGACATGAATGAATTAGTTTTAAAAACAGCCAAAATGGGGATATTCCCGCTGAAACAAATGCAAGAATATACGCAACTATACCACCAAGCGGGTGGCAAGAAAGCGTTTTCTGAGTATTACACTGCTGCCTATGAAAATGCTATTTTTCGCTCTTCACTTAAAGATAATATTGTCTTTGCTCATCACAACTTAGCAACGGATACTTCTTTTAATGAATTTAATGTGATCTTGTGCCGGAATGTGATGATTTATTTCAATTCACACCTCCAAGAGCGGGTACACAAGCTTTTTTATGAGAGCATGGGAATGTTTGGAGTTTTAGGGCTGGGACATCAGGAGTCTCTGATTTTTACACCTTATGAAAAATACTATGAAGCAATTGAAAGTAGCGATAAACTCTACCGCCGAGTTAAATAAAAACAATTTTGAAATAGTGGTTGTTGGCACGTCTTTGGGAGGGCTAGAGGCTCTGACTGTGCTGCTGGCAGATTTGCCACAAAGCTTTCCTTTGCCTGTAGTTATTGTCCAACACCGCCATAAGAGTTCTCAGGATAGGCTTACTGATGTTTTACAACAGCAAAGCTCTCTCCAAATCACAGAGGCCCAAGACAAAGAGGAGATCGTACCTGGACGGGTTTACTTGGCTCCTGCTGACTATCACTTGCTAATAGAATCGCCGTCTGACGAGGAGTTGAGCCTGTATGAAAACGACTTTACAGAATGGGGGAGCGTGGCAGTGGAGTCAATCCATAATTCAAAATCCCTAATCCCCAATCGCGGAACTCCTAAATTTGCACTATCAACTGAGGCTCCTGTGTGCTACGCGCGGCCCTCAATCGATGTGCTGTTTGAGTCTGCTGCTGATGCCTTTGGGGAGAAAGTTATCGGCATAATTTTAACGGGAGCTAGTTCTGATGGGAGTGAAGGGCTGGCAAAAATTAAAGCTGAGGGAGGATTGACATTTGTGGAGGAACCGGCTTCGGCTCAATGCCGGACAATGCCGGCCTCCGCGATCGCAAATGTTGAAGTAGACTGGATTTTACCCCTCTCTAAAATCGCTCCCTGTTTAGTCAATTTGCTAAGAATTAAAGATTAAAAAAATTATGAATCTGCAGCGCCCCGATCGAGTAAATGTCCTTTTAGTTGACGATCGCCCAGAAAATTTGGTAGCTCTAGAAGCTATCCTCAACAGCCCCTCTTATCATCTAGTACAAGCTAATTCGGGCGCTGAGGCTCTGAGATGTCTGCTTAATCAAGATTTTGCGGTAATTTTGCTTGATGTGCAGATGCCGGGAATGGATGGATTTGAGACAGCAACATTGATTCGCTCTAGAGATCGATCGCGATCGACTCCGATTATTTTTATCACAGCATTCAGCAGTAATGACACCCACGTGTTTAAAGGTTATTCTCTGGGTGCGGTGGATTACCTCTTCAAACCCTTGGAACCGGAAATATTGACATCGAAGGTGCAGGTATTTGTGGAATTGTTCCAAAAAACAGTCGAGGTGAAGCAGCAAGCAACACAGTTAGCTGCTGTTAATAGTGAACTAAGTAAAAGTGAAGAGCGGTTTCGCACTTTGTGTGCTTGTTCCCCGCTGGGAATTTACTTAGCTGACGTTGAAGGCCGCTGTACATACATCAATCCCCGTTGTCAAGCGATTTGCGGGTTAACTTTGGAGGAAAGTTTAGCAGAGATTTGGCAGCGGGAAGTTCATGAAGAAGATCGCGATCGCGTAGTAGCACATTGGTTAGCTTGGATTAAAGAAGGCCACGAATATTCTAATGAGTTTCGATTAGCTGGGAGCGAAACTGTGCGTTGGATTAACGTACAGTCGTCGCCAATGTTTTCGGATTTGGGAAAACTGATCGGTCACGTGGGTACGGTTAGAGATGTCACAGACCGCAAGCAAGCAGAGGAAGAACGCGGCCGACTAATCCGCGAACAAGTGGCGCGGCAGGAAGCTGAGAGAGCTAACCAGATGAAGGATGAATTTCTCGCGATTCTTTCTCACGAACTCCGCACTCCTTTAAATGCAATTCTCGGCTGGTCTAGGCTGCTTCGTAGCAAAACATTTGACCAAAACACTATTGAAAAAGCCCTAGAAACAATTGAGCGCAATGCTAAATCTCAAGCTCAACTCATCGAAGATATTTTAGATGTTTCGCGGATTCTCCGGGGGAAACTAAATTTTAATATGCATCCGATTCGGTTGGAATCTGCGATCAAGCTGGCAATAGATTCTTTGCAGCCGCTGACTGAGGAAAAATCAATAGTCATAGAATTAACGTGCAGTCCAAATGTAGGTGAAGTTATCGGCGATTTCGATCGCTTGCAGCAAATTGTATGGAATTTGCTGTCAAATGCGATTAAGTTTAGTCCGCAAGAGGGTAAAGTAGAGGTGCGGTTGGAGTCAGTTGGCGATGAGGCTCAAATTCAGATAATTGATAGCGGCATTGGTATCGCTCCTGATTTTTTGCCTTATGTTTTCGATCGCTTCCGCCAAGCTGATAGCAGCACAACTAGGTCTTACGGGGGTTTGGGACTGGGATTGGCGATCGTCCGTCACTTGGTGGAACAGCACGGCGGTAAGGTATATGCAGAAAATAATCCGGGCGAGGGTGCGAAATTTACGGTGGCTCTACCTCTTGCACAGAGGAACGCCCTCGCGGATGACGATGATTGGTCCGAGCTCAATGACCAGGCCGGAACCCTCCCAACTCTGGTTAATTTGCAGTTGCTGGTGGTGGATGATGACGATGACACGCGGGAGTTTTTGATTGCTTTACTCGAGGATGAAGGAGCTCTGGTGCGATCGGCGGCATCGGTGGCCGGGGCTCTAGATACACTGGATAGTTATTGGCCGGATCTGCTGCTGAGCGACATTGGAATGCCGGAAGCAGACGGCTACGAGTTGATGGCGCGGGTGAGAGAAATGGAAAGGCTCAGGGGTGGAAAGATGCCTGCGATCGCCCTGACAGCCTACGCGAGAGAGGAAGAGCGCAAGCAAGCGCTGGAAGCTGGTTTCCAGATGCACTTATCTAAACCAGTTGACATCACTAAGTTAATTGCCGCAATTGCTAACCTCACAGGAATGCTCGGAAATCCTGAACCGACAGACTCGGCGGTTGAAACCGCTTTATTGACCCCCCAATCCCGTGCCGATTACTGAGAAAAATATTAAGCTAGCTAAAAGGACAAGCGATCGACAGTTGGGAACAAGACACTCGTTTTTCCACAAAAAACTGGATATTTGCCGTTTTTTTGCTTCAACCTGCCGTCAAAGTACAAAATTACCCGCCAATCAATACATGAATATTTTTAGCAGTCTGCTTTCTGGCCCAACTCAAGCACCCCAAGTCAAAAAACAGCGTCGAGGCATTGAAATTAAGTCGGAACGCGAAATCGAAATTATGCGGCAGGCAGCGAAAATCGTTGCAACGGTACTCAAAGAAATTTCCCAAATGGTGAAACCGGGAATGACTACTGCTGATTTGGATGCTTATGCGGAAAAACGCATCCGTTCTATGGGTGCAACTCCGAGTTTTAAAGGCTATCACGGTTTCACAGGCTCGATTTGCTCTAGCATTAATAACGAAGTTGTTCACGGCATCCCCAGCGCCAAAAAGGTAATTCGGGCCGGAGATGTTCTTAAAGTAGATACGGGGGCATATTACCAAGGTTTTCACGGCGATTCTTGCATTACGATCGCAGTTGTGGAAGTGACTCCCGAATCTGCAAAATTAATCCGAGTCGCAGAAGAAGCTCTCTACAAAGGCATCGAACAAGTGAAGGCTGGAGCCTATTTGCTCGATCTGGCTGGTGCGATCGAAGATCATGTCAAAAGCAACGGTTTTAGCATCGTTGAGGAGTTTACGGGCCACGGTGTCGGGCGAAATTTGCACGAGGAACCGTCGGTTTTCAATTTCCGCACCCGCGAAATGCCAAACGTGAAATTGCGATCGGGCATGACATTGGCGATCGAACCAATTCTGAATGCCGGTTCTAAGTACACTCGGACGCTTTCTGACAAGTGGACTGCTGTAACGGTTGACAATGCTATGTCTGCTCAGTTTGAGCATACTGTGTTGGTGACGGAAACTGGCTATGAAATTTTGACCGATCGTTCAAAAGTTTAAGTCGGAATAGTTCAAGAATAGACAAGATTGTAAAAGTCGGTTTAATCAGATTTTGCTCGTTACCAGGCTCTGCCTGGTAATGCAGATCCGGAGGCTCTGCCTCCTTTTATCTCGCAACTTACACGAGAGAGGACTGTAGGAGATGCTTAAGTTATTAAGTTTTCGATCCTATGATATTATAACTACTCCTAACTATTTTGGTAATCTTGTCTGTTGCAGCAAAACAAAACTCAAAACTCAAGAGTTTTACCACAATTTTTTGAATTGCTTCTATAGATGGAGTAAAAAAATAGTTGAATTCGGCTAATTTCAAAGATAATAGTGATAAAACGTAAGGGTAACGGATATGTTAGCACGATTATTATTGGTAGATGATGAACCGGGCTTGCGGGAAGCGGTACAAGCTTATTTGGAAGATAGCGATTTTGCGGTTGAGGTTGCCAGTAATGCTCGGGATGGGTGGGAACTCTTGCAGCAGTACAATCCCGATTTGGTGATTTCAGACATTATGATGCCCCAGGTGGACGGTTATCAATTTCTGAAGCAAGTGCGGGAAGATCCTCGCTATAAGGCTTTGCCGGTGGTGTTTTTGACGGCTAAGGGGATGACGAGCGATCGTATTCAAGGCTATCAAGCAGGCTGCGATGCTTATCTTTCTAAGCCCTTCGATCCCGACGAATTAGTAGCAATAGTAACCAATTTGCTGGCCCGTCGCGCGGCCGCTAAGGAGAAGAGCGAAAATGCTGAAAGTCCAGATATTGCTGCTTTGACAAGCCAAATGGCGAGAATTGAGTCTTTGCTGAGTGGGCGGAGTTCGATCGCCCAAAGTCCTTCGCCGATTAAAATTGATTTGACTCCGCGAGAACAAAGTGTTTTGGATTTGGTTGCTCAAGGTTTGATGAATAAGGAAATTGCCCGCCGCTTGGAAACTAGCGTGCGTAATGTGGAAAAGTACGTCAGCCGTTTGTTTAGCAAGACGGGTACTAACAGCCGTACTGAGTTGGTTCGCTTCGCTCTCGAACACGGCTTGACGAAATAGGAGCCCTCTCGGGTTGGCTGGAGGCTCTTCCTTGCTTATCTGCGTTACCAGGAAGAGCCTGTTCAGTTGACAGTTGACAGTTGACAGTTGATAGTTGATAGCGACCTCTACCTGGAAGGAAGAGGATTGGAGTAATGAATAGTCTTGTTTTAATTTCTCCCTACAAGGCTTGGGGCTTTAAACAAATTCTTTCTGGTAACGAGAATTATGCAAAAAATTAGAAATGTTAAGATATAAGTATTGACAGATATCCGGTAGCTGTGGTATTTCACATCAGCTTGCTGGTGGCAGCGCGGGAGTGCGAAAACTGGTGTGCGAAAACTGGTGTGCGATTCCCTACGGGATAGCTACGCTTCACGAACTTCTCACGGCTTTGAGTCTGAGATGAACACTCGCAAAAGCTGGGGAATTACTTAACGGGAAAACCTGAATGTTTAAGAGTTTTCACGTAGTAAATAGAAAGGCAAACACTTGACCGGATATGCTCCGTTAAGCAAACTTGCCGCGAAGAGTCACAGATCAGGTTATATCCTATGGAAAAGCAAGCCACTATTAATTAATGACTCTGCTCAAAAACGGATACTTGTGAACTGCCGGAGAGGTAAGTAGCCCACAATTTTATGCCCTAGTTCCAGCTCTCAGATTCATCTGTGGAGTAAAGCTAAAATCTAAAATCGACTCACAGCGCTCTAAAGTAGCGGCGGATGTTGAATTTATAGCAGCACCAAAGTTTAGTTTATACTAGGAGGATAGCATGAGGAAAATCACGGCGCGACAAACTATACGTGCCATAGTAGCACTGCCACTCCTACTAATAGCCAATACAACTCAAGCTTTTGCCGCTGATACCGGTCAGAAAATAGATCCAATTAAGAAAGTTTCGGATTTTGGCGATGAGCTAGATTTTGATATTGGGCCACCAACAACCATCAGCATTGAAGAAAGCGAGGATTGGGATGAACCTGATTTTGCAGCTACTTTAGATATCGAGATTAGTAAATTTATGACAAAAAATCTTCAAGCTGTAATTGATGAGCCGCCGCCGGTAGTTTATCTCAGTGATGCAAGGGGTCAGTCAACCCGGGAATGCCGGATTTCTGGGATCTGCGAATAACTGAATCGGATTTGCGCGATTTGGGCGATGGCTGGGAGCCCCGCAAACAAAAACTCTTTTGCTGGGTAGAATTTGAGCAATCATCAAGATTTCAGTAAAATCCGGTTGATTTTGCTGGGAATATGCGAATAACAGAGTATGTATTTTTTGGGTATGCTTTAATGCGATCGGCTAAAACAATAAGTAGGCAGGCTGAAATAAACTTAACTAATTGATAGTTCCCCGTGATTGGAAATCGCCCACAAGGGCAGAAATAAAATTAATCAGATGATTCTTCGCAGTGATTTGCCAACGTAAAAACGGGTAAAAGTAAACTTAGAGCAACCGCCAAAACGGTTAGGAAGTTCTTAATTGCACTTCCCCTGCAGTCGATTGCTTCCATCCGTTACATCCGTTAAATAATCCGTCGATTCCTTCCATCCGTTACATCCGTTACATCCTTTACATCCGTTAAATAATCCGTTGCCGAACTTCCATCCTTTACATCCGTTAAATAATCCGTTGCCGAACTTCCTTTTTTCGACAGTTTACAGCACCTATCCTGAGAAATTTTTCAAATATTAATTATGATTAATTCGCACTGCCAGCAAGACACCGCAGCACAGCAAAACAAAAGTTCGCTGCAAACTCTCACCCGGACTCTCTCGATGTCTCAGGGGCAATTTTCGCTGATTTTGGTGCGGTGCAATTACAGCGCTATGAGAGAGGAAACTGTACGGCAATTGCGGGAGGAGTCTGGTATCGAGATTCGAGAAATTGTCCTTCCCGCATCTGTTAAAACTCTTTACACGACGATAGAAACCAAACTTTCCTGCAGCCATCCGCCAGCTTTAATGGTGTTTGGATTGGAATCGGTAAGTGCGATCGATCGAGTGCTGACTTCTACCAACTACGTGAGGGAAGAATTTCGGAATAATTTTCCCTTCCCGGTGGTGCTGTGGGTGACAGACAAAATCTTAAAAAAACTGATTCGGTTAGTAACAGATATCGAAACTTGGACGACAAGCGTTGAATTTGTGATTGGCCCCGACGACTTGGTGGATTTCCTGGGCAAAAGTGCCGATCGCATTTTTTCCAACATTTTAGAAAGTGGCAATTGGCGTTTAACTAATTCTGCCATTCTCGGGGCCAATTCTTTGAGTGAACTAGAGTCGGCTAGCCAAGACTTGCAAACTTGCAACATCAGGTTAGAACCAGCTATTGAAGCGAGTTTGCAATTTATTCGCGGTAGGCACGAATATGCTTGTCAGCGCATCCCTGCGGCTATTGAATTGTATCAAAAAAGTCTGAGTTTTTGGAAGTATCAAGTAGCATTTATTGGAGCAAAAACAGAATTTAGTGATTTGTTATTTACCGTTCACCCAGCACCGGTGTTAGAGGGAATTCTGCTATTCCACATCGGTCTTTGCTACCGCTTCCAAGCAGAACAACACCGCAGCGGCAACCGTCCTTACTGGACGGAAGCTAAGAATTATTTTCAGGAATGTATTGATGTTTTAGAACGGGCGGGACGGCCGGATGCCGTTGGTATATTCATCAATCAACTTGGCGAAGTATTGCAGCATTTAGAAGATTGGGATGCACTCTGGAATTTAGCGATCAAAGCTCGGAGGTTACATGAAAATATGGAAAATACAGCAGTTAATTTGGCTCAAGATTACGGCTTTTTGGCTAGAGTAGCCTTAGAGCAAAAGAACTGGCAAGGGGCGAAAGAATGGGCTTTAGTGGCTCTAGACGTTCTCAACTCAAATTTAGAAGCGATGGGACATGGAACCCCTGTAAAGTCGCAGCATCTAGGCTTATATCTGTTAATTTTAGCAGAGGCCCAGAGTCAGTTGGGTGAGGTGCAGGAGGCGATCGCCCATTTAGAGCTTGCTCGCTTGGAAACCGAACCTTGCTACAACCCGCAACTGTATTTGCGGGTTTTAGAAATGCTGCGATCGCTCTATTTTCAGCGGGGAGAATATCTCGAAGCATTTCAAATTAAGCAAGATTATCGAGCGGTGGAACACACGTATCGGTTCCGAGCTTTTATTGGAGCCGGAAAGTTGCAGCCGCACAGAGAAGCGGTTAATTCCGTCGCCGAAACTCTTGCCGACGCTGCTACTATTGCTGACGAAATTACAGCTTCCGGTAGAGAGCAAGACCTCAACCGCTTGATATATAGGATGAACAATACCCCCGACAAACTGACAGTAATTTACGGTCAGTCTGGAGTTGGCAAAAGTTCAATAGTCACGGGAGGATTAGTACCAGCTCTCAAACAAAAAAAAATAGAAATGCGGACTGTTTTGCCCGTAGTGCTGCAAGTTTACAACAACTGGCCGCGGGAATTTACCAGACAGTTATCTGCTGGAAAAGCTGAAATATTCGATCCGGAAATTGCCGAAGCAGTACCTGAAATTTCTCCGGTAGATTTGACCGTAGAAGCAGGTGGAGTCAAGGGAAATCTTATTTCGGGATTTCACGGTGGCTCGACTGGGAATAATGAGGATCAAAGGGAGCAGTCACAGCCAGTAGAATTAATCATACAACAACAGGCGATCGAATACGAAAACATTATCAAGGATCTGCAAAGAAATTCCGAACATTTAGTGACTGTTCTGATATTTGACCAATTTGAAGAATTTTTTTTCGTCTGGAAAGAGCCAGCGGAAAGACAGAGATTTTTTGATTTTTTGCGGGAATGCTTGAAAATCAAGTATTTAAAAGTCGTCCTGTGTTTGCGGGAAGATTACCTGCACTATTTGCTGGAATTTTCCCGACCCAAAAACCAGACAGGATTCGTTAACAATGATATTTTGGAGGACATTCTCAGCAAAAACATTCTGTTTTATTTGGGAAATTTTTCGCTAGTCGATGCGCGATCGGTAATTCGCACTTTAACTGAGCGAGCGCAGTTTTACTTAGAACCAGAGCTGATCGAAGAATTAGTCAAAGATTTAGCTGGAGAATTGGGAGAAGTCCGCCCGATCGAACTACAACTTGTCGGCGCTCAACTGCAACAAGAGAACATTAGAACTTTAACTCAATATCAGGAACTTGGCAACAATCCGCAACAAAAGTTAGTCGAAAGGTTTCTCGAAGAAGTCATCAAAGATTGCGGCCCGGAAAATGAAGTAGCGGCGCGCCGAGTATTATATTTGCTAACCGATGAAGAGGAGATACGTCCCCTAAAAACCCGCGCCGAATTAGCTTCAAATTTAGCGACATTTGCTGAATCTGACAAGTTAGATTTAGTCTTAGAACTGTTAGTAAACTCTGGTTTAGTTTTTCGATGGACGGAACTACCGGCAGAGCTTTATCAGCTCGTTCACGATTATTTAGTTAGCTTCATTCGCCAGCAGCAAGAATTAGATAAAAAGGCAGAAGTTGAGGAACTGCGAAAGCAAAACCAAATTAACCGAGATGAAATTGAACAAATTCGCAAAGACAGAGAGCAAGATGCTTTGCTGTCGGAAGCTAGAGACAAACAGTACCAAGCGGAAGCTCAACTTTACCACACTCGGAGATGGCAATTGCGGGCGGCGGTTCTAGGAGTGCTTGTACTCGCAGGTGTTTCGGGGATGGCATTCGAGCAAGCAAAATTAGCGGAAAGCGCACGGCAAGAAGCAGAAAAAAGTCGGACTGATGCCCTAAATTCGGCGTCGGAAGCTTTGGTGCTTTCTAATGAAAAAAATCAATTAGGAGTGTTGGGAAATAGTATCAAAATCGCCAGAGATTCTCTGAAAAGTACAGCGCTGCCTGTGGATACTAAAAATCAAATTGCTGAGAGACTCAGACAATCAGTTTCCGGGGTGCAAGAACGCAACCGTTTCGAGCAGCATAGCAAGTTTGTTTTGGATGTGAGTGTCAGTCCCGATGGCAATTCAGTTGCTTCGGCAAGTGCTGACAAAACTGTTAAATTGTGGAGCAAAGAAGGTAAGTTATTAAAAACTTTCAATCACCCAGATAGCGTGACGAGTGTTAGTTTTAGCCCGGATGGGAAAACGATCGCTACTGGTTGTGCCGATCGTACAATTAGAATTTGGCAAGTAGATAACGACAAAAGTGCGATTCCCTACGGGATAGCTCCGCTTCACGGCATTTTATCCGGCCACCGCGATATCGTCACCAGCGTCAGTTTCAGTCCCGACGGCAAAACCCTAGCTTCCGCCAGTCACGACAACACCGTCAAAATCTGGAACCTTGCGAACAAAAAATTGCTGCAAACCTTAACCGGACACAAAGACTGGGTGCTCGGCGTCAGTTTCAGCCCCGACGGCCAAACAATAGCCTCAGCAAGTGTTGACAAAACTGTCAAACTTTGGAACCGAGAAAGTAAAACCCAGAAATTTACAATTAATCCCAAAACATTAACCAAACATTCTGACATTGTGTACAGCATTAAGTTCAGTCCAAACAGTCGAGAACTCGTCTCAGCAAGTGCCGACACCACAGCCAAAGTTTGGAACCGAAACGGTGAGGAAATCAGAACTCTCAAAGGACACAACGATGAAGTTGTCAGCGCAAGTTTCAGTCGCGACGGCGAAAAAATTGTCACCGGCAGTGCAGACGATACGGTAAAAGTTTGGAGTCGCAGCGGCACTTTGCTCAACACTTTTCGAGGACATCAAGACGACGTAAGGGCCGTAAGTTTCAGCGGGGACGGCACTATTGCTTCGGCAAGTAAGGACAAAATGGTGAAACTTTGGAAACCTGACAGCACTCCGTTGAATAAGATTTTATCGGGACACGGAGACTGGGTTTACCAAGTCAGTTTTAGTGCGGACGGCAAAACAATTGCTTCTGCTAGCGGCGACAAAACCGTGAGACTTTGGCGCCCTGACGGCAGTTTATTCAAAACCTTAGCAGATCACAAGGATTCTGTTACCTGGGTGAGCATTTCGCCGGACAATAAAAATGTTGTTTCTGCCAGCAATGACAAAACGGTGAAAGTTTGGAGTTTAGACGGGAAACTGTTAGATACTCTGAGCCACAGCGGCGTTGTTAGAAGCGTGAGTTTTAGTCCAGACGGAAAGATAATTGCCGCCGCCAATGCCGATCGCAAATTGTATCTCTGGCGCTGGAACGGTTCTAAAGCAACTTTGCTTGCAAAACTCGATCACAGCAATCCAGTAATTAGCGTTAGCTTCAGTCCTGACGGCAAAACAATTGCTACTGCTACCGCTGCTGAGGACAAGGCAAGCGGGAAGAAAAATGCTTTTGAAATTACCGGAGAAAAGAGAGTTTACCTCTGGCAATTTAACGGTGCGTCGGCGAAAATTCTGAAAACTCTCGACCACCAAGACAGTGTTAAAAATGTTAGTTTCAGTCCCGAAGGCAAGACTATTGCTGCTGCTTGCGCTGACAAAAAAGTTTACTTGTGGGGGTTTGATGGCAAGGTAGCAAATTTAACTGAAAAACTCGACCACAGCGATACTGTAGAAAGCGTGAGTTTTAGTCCAGACGGCAAGTTGATTGCGGCGGCGAGTGGGGGAAATACTGTTAAGCTGTGGGATTTTGATGGCAAGAAGGCGCTGCTATCGAAGACTTTGGAGTCGAGCGATCGGGTGTTGAGCGTTACTTTTAGTTCGGATAGCAAAATTCTGGCTTTTGCTAGCAGGGATAGAAGTGTAATTTTGTGGCCTGTGGAGAATTTGGAACTGAATAATATCATTGCTCGCAGTTGCGAGTGGTTGGGAGATTATTTGCAGAATGACCCGAATGTTGCTGAGGGCGATCGACTGCTGTGTCTTGGGTTTGGGAAGCAGGCTTTAAATAAGAAGAAGTAAACCTTCATTCAGTTGACAGTTGACAGTTGACAGTTGACAGTTGACAGCTTGCCCTGAGCTTGTCGAAGGGTTGACAGCAAACAGGTTGACAGTTGACAGGTTGCTTAGAGAAGGGTTGACAGCACTTGACAAAAGAAGGAAGAGGATTGGAGTAATGAATAGTCTGATTTTAATCTCTCCCTACAAGGGAGAGGCTTTAAACCAATTCTTTCTGGTAAAATAAGATGGCGGTTGGAACCGCCGGGTCTTCTTAAAACATCTATCTATTGACTCATTTTTTGTGCTGTAAATTTGCGGTAAATTAGATTAATAAACTTAACTGCCCATCAATTCGCAATTCAAACAAAAGGTAAGCCGCATGGAAATCAACTCCCAAAATATCCAACCCGTTCCGCGATTCAACGAGACAAACGAGGAAACACCAGAGATAGGTGGCGGTTTGCCCGTAATAGAATATTGGGCAGAACATACATTGTCCCCGGAAGGCGCGAAACTTTGGAAAACTTTGCTGCACAAAAGTGCTTGTTTGTCATGTTCTTGGGGCACTGGCGGGCAGAAAGGAGGTTTTACAAATGAAGAGGGCGAAAAACTGCAGCGGTGCATGAAAAGCGTTGAAGCAATTTCCGCTGAAATCAAGCCGGCTATCTCAACTCAATTTTTTGAAAAGAAGAGTATTGCAGAACTTCAGCAATTAACTTCAATGGAAGCCGATAGGTTGGGAAGGCTGAGTTTTCCGATGATTTTGCGGGCGGGTTCATCTCATTACGATCGCATTTCTTGGGAAGAAGTTTATCAAATTGCCGAAGCTGCTTTTCGTAAAACCCCCGAAAGAGTGGCATCTTACAGTTCCGGTCGCTCTTCAAACGAAGCGGCTTTTCTGCTGCAATTGATGATGCGGGCGATGGGTTCCAATAACTTAGCAGATTGTTCGGATCTCTGCCACGCTCCCTCGACAACTGGCTTAAGCGAAATGTTTGCCACACGCACCTCGGTAGTGAGTTTAGAAAACTTGAAGCAAGCAGATTGCGTCGTACTCGCGGGCGCAAATTCTGCCTACAACCATCCCCGCTTGATGAACGAGTTAATTAAAATTCGCGACAAAGGCGGTAAAATAATTGTAATCAATCCGGTGATGGAAATCGGGTTAGTCAAGTTTGGTTCTCCCGCATTTCCCGTCAAGTCGCTCATCCCCGGTTCCGATATTTCCTCCTTATACTTGCAACCAATTCCGGGCAGCGATACGGCGCTATTTGTCGGCATTCAAAAGTCTATAATTGAACAAGGATTGCTGGACAAAAAATACTTACAAGCCTATACAGAAGGCTGGGAATCAGTAGTCCAGCACGCCAGCGAAACCGATTGGGAAACTATTACTAAAACCTGCGGAGTTTCCCAAGCCGAAATTGAGGAGGCAGCCAAAATTATCGGCACTTCACAGCGAGTTGTCTTTGGTTGGGCGATGGGAATTACCCAACACGATAACGGTGTAGATAATGTTTTCAGCATTGCCAATACTGCCTTAATGACAGGAAATGTTGGCAAAGAAGGTGCTGGATTAATGCCCGTCAGAGGACACTCAAACGTCCAAGGATTCGGCTCTATGGGCGTCACTGTGAATCTGAAAAAAGAAATTCAACAAGCTTTAGAAAAGTTATTAAATCGTCCCCTCAGTCCTGTTAAGGGCTACGACACTCGATCGCTCATTGAAGCAGCAGATGCAGGCAAAGTCGATACGCTGATCTGTCTGGGCGGTAATTTGTATGGGGCGAATCCAGATTCAACTCAGGCAAAACGCGCTTTAAGCAATGTTGAAACCGTTATATACCTCGCAACCAAACCGAATTTAGGGCATTTTCACGGATTGGCAAAGCACAATACAATTGTGATTCCTGTGCTGAATCGCTTTGAAAATCCCCACAAAACAACGGTGGAATCTGGGAATAATTTTGTGCGTTTAAATGATGAGGGCGAAACTCATCTCAAAAATGCCGATCTGATTTCAGAGGTAGAATTCTTGACGGAATTAGCTAGCAGAATTCACGGCGAGTTTCCGGTTCATTGGCGCCTACTTCAAGACACAAAATACGTGCGCCAATTGATTGCTCAAACTATTCCGGGCTATGAAAAATTAGGGACAATTGATAGAACAAAAGAGGAATTTACGATCGCAGGTCGCATTTTTACAGAACCTAAATTTCCTACTGATTCCGGCAAAGCAAAGATGTTTGTTACACCTTTGCCAGTCCTGAAACTACCCGCAGCCCAAGAGTTTGGAGCATCAGAATCAGTGCGAGGTTTAGTTGTGGCATTGATGACGGGACGCAGCTATTCTCAGCACAATACTGTGGTTTACAAAATTGATGACAAGTACCGGGGAATGCCTCACCGCAACTGCATTTTGATGAACCGCGCGGATGCCGAAAGTGTGGGTGTGCAGGAACATCAGCGGGTTACGGTGCAGGGAAATGTGGGGAAAATGGAAAATGTCGAGGTGATTTACGGGGCGGTTCGTGAGGGGGCTGCTTTGATGTTTTATCCTGAAGTTAATGTGATTTTTCACCCGGAAATTGAAAAGCGATCGGGTACGCCTGCTTACAAGCGCGTACCTGCTTTTGTATACGCAGAAGCATGAGGTTTGCTGCGAAATATTTATCCGTTTGGTGCATTTAGTTTATACTTGTATCTTTGGGGCGCTGCTCAGAGCAACGGCCGACAAGAGTTTCAATAAAAATAAGCACCAGACGGACGACTAATGTAGGGTTACACAGCGCACCAGACGACTAATTTTGTCAAGGAGAAAGTGATGAAATCAGATCTAAAAATTGCGATCGCCAATTCATAAAAACGGGAAAATGGCAAAAGTGCGATCGATCTAATTCCGTTAGAAAGTGGTGACAGATTGACGCGGCATGAATTTGAGCGTCGCTATGAGATGATGCCACACGGGAAAAAAGCAGAATTGATTGAAGGAGTGGTTTATATTGCATCAGCGCTGCGACATAGAAAGCATGGCAAACCTCACAGTTTGATTATGGGTTGGTTGGGGGTTTACTACGCTGCAACGCGGGGAGTAGACTTGTCAGATGCTGCTACAGTGCGTCTCGATGAAGATAGCGAACCGCAACCGGATGCGCTGCTGCGAATCGATGTCGGCGGACAATCTACTGTTAGCGATGACGATTATCTGGAAGGGGCACCGGAGTTGGTGGTAGAAATTGCTGCAAGCAGCGCTTCCTACGATTTGCACGACAAGTTAAGAATTTACCGCCGTCATCGAGTGCAAGAATATTTGGTATGGAGAACTTACCAGCAAAGATTTGATTGGCTGAGGTTGAGGGAAGGCGAATATATTGCATTATAACCTAATGCTGATGGTGTAATTTGCAGTGAATTTTTTCCGGGATTGCAGTTGTCTGTATCAGCTTTGTTAGCAGGAAATTTAGCTGAGGTTTTAGCTGTTTTGCAGCAAGGTTTGGATACAGCGGAACATCAAGCTTTTGTCGAACAGCTATCATCCGAAGGTTGAGTGTAGAATTATCATTTTTGGCACGCTTCGATATGGGCAAGGTGCGTACTGTGCACCCTACGACTAATTTGTGTGAATACAAAATCGGGGATTAATTGTTAATTTGCAAAGCTCTCCCGCGCCAAGTCCATCCCCAACCTGTTTCAGTTTTAATCGCAGAACCGATCGCAATTGCGGCAATTAACGTGCCTCCCAAACCTCCCAACCACCAGTATTTCGTCGGACAGTCGGAAATTTCGGCACCCAAACGGCGCCAATTGTAATGCTGCCAAATTACGATTAGGGATAAACAAATAGTTAACCAGGTAATTGGTAATTGGTAATTGGTGATTGTCAGAATTTCTGCGAAGTCCCCGTTTGCCAGCAAAATAGCTAATGCCAACCACGGCATCGGATAAATAAATAACATAATTGCGGCCATGTAAATCATCATTCCCCAACTGCGCTTAGCGCCGAGATACAGATTCTTTGTCCAGCCTTCCCACAATGCGCTCCAAGACCGATACATCCGCACGGATGCCAAATTTGAACCCGAATAAAGTGCGAGCTTTAAACCTGCACGTTTGATGCGTCTAGCTAATTCCACATCTTCAACAATTTCGCCGGCAACTGCTTCGTGTCCGCCGATTTTTTCGTAAGCCGATCGCCTAAATAACATGAACGGCCCGCCCGCAAAAGCACTGTCTGTTGTCGGATCGTTGACGGCGGTAAAGTCGTAGCAAACTGCTAGGTGATTGAACATTATCGGCTGCACTAACCACTCGGCAAAACACTCACAAACCAGCGCTGGCATACAGGTTAACAAGTCTATTTTCTCGGTTTGGGCTGTGGCGATAGCGGTTTCGATCGCCCCTGGTTTGAGTCGCACGTCGGCATCTATAAATAATAAGAAGTCTCCGGTTGCTATTTGAACAGCTTGGGCGCAGGCCCAGTTTTTGCCCGCCCAATATTGGTTGGTTGGTCGCGGCTGACCTGCTAATATTTTAAGTCGGGGGTCGTTGAGATGCTGTTGCAGGGTTTGCCCGATCGCCTTGGTGTCGTCTGTCGATCGATCGTCTACAATCAAAACCTCTAGGTTGTCCACAGACAGCGGTGTACTCTCCAAAATGGCGATCGCGCAATCCCGAATATTCTCAGCTTCGTTGTATGCTGGTACGATTACCGAAACTTTGGGGAAGTCCCCCGCCGATGGAAATAACTGCTGATCCCTACTGCTGTCGGTGCGAGGCGCATTTTTGACAGATCGGCGCAAATTCTTAGTGTAGGCTGTACTTACAATGAGAGAAAAAATTAGCAGGGTTAACAATATCAAAGCCAACTGACCTCAAAATTTCGGTACACGATTTGTCTCCCTAAATATTAAAAAATATTAAAACAAAAAGCTAGTCGATCGCCCGAAAAGTTATTTCGGCCGCCTCCTTTGCTATAATTTGTGAGCATCTTTCGGCTCGCCCGCAGCGAGGGGCAAGACCCCTCACCCAGACAGCGACCGAAAAGCCGAGGATAGATATCAGTTGTCAGAGGAGATTGCAATGGGCGAATTTTTTACAGTCGATGTGTTTGCGAACACGATAGCGGTACTCGGCGCTTTGGGTTTTTTCTTTTTGGGATATCAAGCTTTGCAGATGTTGAAAAAATAAAGTATGCCAGAACTGAGATGTTGCACCATTGTCAAGAACGGGCAAGATGCCCGTTCCACAAAGAATGAGTTTTCTTGTGGAACAGGCATCTTGCCTGTTCCTAAACAAGTAATTGAGAATGGTGCAATATCGATGTCAGAAGTCAGAAGTCAGAAGTCAGAAGGAAAGAAGTCAGAAGGAAAAAAGGAAGAGGGAAGTCGTCCGATGGAAGTCGGAAGAAGGAAAGAAAGAAGCAGGAAAGAAAGAAGCAGGAAAGAAACAACTATTCCGAATACCCAATGCCCTGTTTGGCCAATGCCCAATGCCCTGTTTGGCCAATGCCCAGGAACACTTAATTTACCTGAAAAAGGCTATACAACTGACTCAACAGTGCAACTGTTTCTTGCGAAAATCAACCAAAAAAAGGCTGCGTTATTATCATGGTGAGCCAACTTTTAGATGGACGCTATCAAATCATTGAAGTCATAGAAACAGGAGAATTTGGACAAACATATCTTGCCAAAGATATTCGCCGTCCGGGAGAACCGCAGTGCTTTGTCAAGCACCTGCGTCCTGGTACCACCGAACCGAAATTAATTAATACTACGCGCCGTCTTTTTCAAAAAGAAGCAGAAGTTCTAGAAAAGCTCGGTCAACACGACCAAATTCCTCAGTTATTCGCTTATTTTGAAGAAAATGAAGAATTTTTCTTAGTTGAATCCTTTGTTGCCGGTCACTCGCTATCAACCGAGATTGTACCGGGCAAGCCTCTAACAGAAGAAAAAATGATTGCTTTGCTGAAGGAACTGTTAGAAATTTTAGTGTTTGTACACGGACAGGGAGTAATTCACCGAGATATTAAACCAGGGAATTTAATCCGCCGCTATTCAGACAACAAGTTAGTTTTAATCGACTTTGGCTCGGTGAAAGAAATTCACATCGCTCAAAGACAAGCGCCGGTAACTGTGCGGATTGGCACGCTGGAATATATGCCGATCGAACAATTTCAATACAACCCGCAACTCAACAGCGATATCTACGCTTTGGGAATGATTGGCATCCAAGCAATGACGGGTTTGCCCGCTTACGATTTGCCGAAACTGCGGGATTTGAAAAATTCTAATAAAGGCGAAATTGTTTGGCGGCATTTAGCTGCGTGTTCCCAAGCGCTGGCCGATGTTTTGGACAATATGGTGCGCTACGATTTTCGGGAGAGGTACCAGTCGGCGGCGGAAGCTTTAGCCGATTTGAGGAAAATTGGCGATCGCTCGCGGGCGCGGATTCCCAAGCTAACAATATATCGCGAAGAAGTCGATCGGCGCAGCAGCAGCCGCGGTGATATTACAGTCGTCGGTCGTAGAATATTAGATGAACTGCGCGTCAGTTTGGAATTGCTGCCAGAAGAAGCAGAGGCGATCGAAGATGAGGTATTGAACCCTTACCGGAAATACAGGGAAAAAGGCGAACGCTACGAACAATCACTGCAAGAAGCAATGCAGCAAGAATATCCCTTTTCTCTGGAAACTCGCGACGAATTAAAACGCTTGCAGCAAGTTTTAGGGCTTACCGACGAAGATGCCGCGAAAATCGAAGAATTAGTCATTCCTAAATCTTTATTCGCTAAATTGTACAAGGCGATCTCCACAGTTTTGGAGGGACACCGCAACCCCAATCCGCCACCAGCGAGCAGCGCCCCTCAGCTCGAATTGCAGGCAAGTCCGATGGTATCCCCGCAGGTAAATCAGAACGGAAAAACCGATTTGTCGTTAGCGCAGCCCGCCCCTACGGGGGCTACGCCAACGGAGAGGATCGCCAGCCCAGCAGCACTTGTCCCCAAAGAAACTCGCAAATTCAATCCTTATCTAGCCGGGGCAACGATTGCGGCTCTCTTAGCTGCGATCGGCGGAATTTACGGATATCTCAAGTGGCAAGAATGGCAGCAGCGAGCCCAGCAAGAATCCCAACAGCTCAATCAAATTGAAGCTCTTTATAAAGCCAGCAATTATGAAGACTGCATCAGCCAAATCCCAACAATTGCCAACACGAACAGCAGCTATGCGTCCGCTCAGGACTTGCAGGAACAGTGCCAAGCAGGCTTGCTGTGGAAGAACGCCAAAGTCAAAAATTTCGCTCAGCATTCAGATGCGGTTGGGTCTGTTGCTTTCAGTCCAGACGGCTTAATGTTAGCCAGCGGTTCAAAAGACAAAACCATCCAAATTTGGGATTTAGCTACAGGCAAGTCGATCCGCACTTTTCCAGGAGATTCCTCCACTATTTGGTCGGTTGCTTTTGACTCAAACGGTACGAAACTGGCGACTGGAACCGGTTTTTGGCGAGTCATGCTGTGGGATTTGAAAACAGGGCAAGTGATTCGCAGTCTCGACCACACTGCTTCTGTTTGGTCTGTCGCTCTTAGCCCCGACGGACAGCTTGTGGCTAGTGGCAGCGGAGACAAAACCACAAAGATTTCGGATGCAGCAACTGGTCGTTTGATTCAGAGTTTTCCAGACCATACAGATTTTGTTTATTCTGTTGCTTTCACTCCCGATGGAAAAAGTTTGGTTAGCGCTTCTAAGGATAAAAAAATTACAGTTGTTGATGTAGCAACAGGGGCGTTGCTCAAAACTCTTGAGGGACACGGCGACGCGGTGAGGTCGGTTGCTGTTAGCCCGGACGGCCAAACAATTGTTAGCGGTTCCTACGATGAAAGTATTAAAATCTGGAATATCGAAACCGGAGATTTAATTCGCTCGATCAAGGGACATTCTGACGATATTGTCTCGGTTGCTATCAGCCCGGACGGGAAGTTTATTGCGAGCGGGAGCAAGGATAAAACTATTAAAATTTGGGATTTTGCTACCGGAGAATTGCTGAATACTTTGACAGGACATATGGATGAGGTTTATGTGGTTACTTTTAGTCCCGATGGCAAAACTATTGCTAGCGGTTCTAAAGACAATACTATTAAGTTGTGGTTAAGGTAATACCATTTTAGATTTTAGATTTTAGATTTTAGATTTTAGATCTTAGATGGGAATGACCAAGAATTTCTTGATGGTACAAGCCCCCGGATTTATCCGTGGAATCAATCCAAAATCTAAAATCTAAAATCCTCAAGCCCCCGAATTTATCCGTGGGGTCAATCCAAAATCTAAAATCTAAAATCTAAAATCGAATGACTTACTGCATAATGGTTGGGAACTTCCCTAGAGTTGCATCCTTTTGATGAACTGGTGTAATATCATGTCCAGTCGATTATCCCTAATACGGTAGGGGCGGGTTCACGAAAAATATCTGCCAATAATTGACAATCTCAAAAACCCGCCCTTTTAATCTTTTAATCGCTCGATCGAACATGATATAATTAGTCATTGGTCATTTAATTGCTATAATTCAGCTCGTTTTTTAAGGTTTGGGGAAAGTACCAATAAGGTGTTTCTAACTCGTCCTCAGTTGGAGAACTTTCAGTTGAGTCCTCTCGGATTTTAAAAAAGTAGTAGAGGTTAGCCACAGTTAAATCGGATATTTCTTGCCAATTCGAGGCAGCTAAAGCTTGATAGCCAGTCGCGATCGCCTGCTGGCTGACATAAAATTCGTATCTCCGGCGGATTTCCGGCGACACAGCGAAGGTTAGCTGGTCGCGCAAGGATAGAAAGTGAGACTTTTGCTTTAAACTTTCATAAAGTGAAGGTTCCGCAGCTAATACCGCGAAGGTAGTGTACACGCTGCTTTTTAAACTCTCGCCGGTGAGTTTATCTAAACTCGCTAACTGGTGCTGCTCTTTTGGAGACAAAGTTTGCATCCAATCAACCTCATTTTGCCAAAATTCTATTACACTTAAATCATGACCGAGAATCCTAGTAACTTCAGGAAATAAAAAATCTAGTTCGGCTTCCGATTGACATCCTTTAACAACAGTTAGAATATTTTGACGAATTTTTGATTGGAGTTCCAGCAGGCGATCGCTCACCATATCGTAGGCCCGCTGCAAGTGAAACGTGATGCCGATCGCCTGCTCGATCGCCCAAACACATTCCATTTGCCTGAGCTGTCCGGCAGAACACAGCCCCTCTAGCAAACTGGGATTATCATAAATTTTTAAAGCCTCAAACAGCATATCCCGCCCGGTATTAATTTCGGAATTCCGAAGTTTAAGATCGGGCACTGTCAGGGCTGACTGACAGCGTTTGATAGCTTTAGAAAAAATCTCGTAACCGTTAAACAGTTTCTGGCGGTGCATTTCAAAACTAGAGTCGTGAGCCACCTTGAAAATCTGCTGGATCACCTCTACTCCCCTATCTTTGAGGATGTGTCTGAGATCAATAAATCCGTCTTTAATTTTTAGCTTCTGGTGCTTTGCCTCTTCTCGGATTTTTAATACTTGGTTCAGGTTTACTGCTGACAAAACTGTGCTCGATACAGTGCCAATACCAATGACAGCAGCAGTCGCTTGCATCACTGCCAAATTAATTTTCAGACAGTTAAGCATTCTGTATATTTTTTGAAACCCCTGATGAGTTTGAGCAACCTGCAACGGCGCCAGTGTCACGTACACGGGAGCTACCAGCGGCTGTATGGGGCCACCTCCGGCTAACTGTGCGAGCAATCCTATAACTCCGCGCGAGGATAGAGTTTCACTTCTTGATTGATAAAAGATTTTTGCAAGCTCCACAAACTCCCCTGTCACCGGCTCTCTAGCTGCCGGGAGCAATTTTCCTGTTTTGACAGCAGGCTGTACCAGTTTGCCACTATTGAGTCGCGCCTGAGTTGCAGGGGTGAATATATAATCCATGTTGTGACTCAGTTTCCATTCAAAAAGGCAGATGTTCTGTATTGTATGCTGTTTAGGGAAACGAGGGATGAAAGGAAATGAATGAGTATCTCAAGGCATTCCAGGCTATTACCCAGTTTAGCGATCGATTGTTGGCAGACGAATATCAATCCGTGGAGATTAAACAGTCAGCTACCCAACTCAGCTTAGATGTGGAACCTTGTATTGACGAAATTAAGCAATCTGCCATCAGACTCAAGGGGTTACTTCAGGTATGTTTCAAAGATGTATCTCAGGCTGAGGATGTCTGGAATAGCAAGCCGAGAATTGCTGGAGCATCTCCTGTTGATGTCTGGGAGCAAATTGGCGAACTAAGCGGATGCGATGTGAGAATTCGCAGTTTAGGAAAACAGGGCAAATATGATGCTGTTGCTAAAGTTCGCAAATCTTGGAGCGACAAGGCGACCAAGTTAAAAAATCAGTGGTTTTTGTGGGATAAAAACCCTCAAGTCTTTCAAAGAGATACTATTGGTTTTTTTGAAAAAGATAATTTGCACAAAGAGTTGCGAAATGAAGTTGATTCCCAGGCAGAGCGAGTGAGTTTAATTATGGAGAATGAACTGAGTTTAATTTTTAAAGAATTACAATCTATTGATATAGAAAAAATTGAAGTTTGTATTGAATGCTTCGACCTAAACAGTCAATCTAATTTTAGAGAGCGGCTACAATCAATAGGCGGAGAGATTGTATCGAAGTTTACGGAGCCCCTGAAATATTTGCCTGATTCTTATATAAAAAGTTTTAAAGAAACGTTGAAAGAACCTGTAGAAACTCTAGTTCATAAAAGCAATCTGGGAGTCACTTTGGTCGATTTTGAAGAATCCTGTAAAGTGATTGGATTAATCCTAGATAATGCGATCGTAGCAGTTTTTGAGGAGCGCATGAAACTGGCCATTAAAACAGTTGAAAAAGCGATTAAATTCTACAATAATTTTTTAGAAAAGCAGGCGCGGTATCAGAAAGAGACGCCGGAACAGCGATCGGCGGAAAAAGAGTGGATCGAATGCCAGCGGCAGCAACTTAGGGAAGTTCAGCAGTATATTGATGCAGTCATCAATCATTAGTGGTTAGTTATTAGTTATTAGTTATTAGTCATTAGTCATTAGTCATTACTTATTTGTCATTACTTAGTGGTCACTGGTTATTGGTTATTGGTTAGTAGTTATTGGTTATTGGTTATTAGAACGAACAACTAACAATTAACAAATAACCACTGACCACTAAAAACAGTCAACAGTCAACAGTCAACAGTCAACAGTCAACAGATTATTGATATTGACCGCTGATTTCGTAAACGATCGCGCCCAAAGACGCTAAGCTAGCTAAAATTAGCATTCCGGCCGGCATGAATTTTTGAGTTTTAACAAGGCGCACAATAAAGACTATTACTAAAACAGCGGAGATGGCTGCTGCTAATGTTAAACCCCAACTTTGTCCCATAAGCTGGGCGGTGCCGGCAAAAATTAGCAGCGAACCGCTAATCAAGCCCGAAATGAGCGAGGCTTGGCTTTTGGCCTTGATATAACCCATGATGCCGCCAACCAGTGTTAAAATGCCGTAGCCGATCGCCGCTGCTGTACCTAAATTCATTTTTAATCCTCCCGATTTCACTCTTTGCATCTAAATTTATACAGCGCGGGCTGCAATTAGTGTCACAAATTGTTAGAAAATTTATTAAACCCAGTCAGGATATCTAACTGTTATACAATTGCCATTATGTCAGCCCTAACTTCTGGTGCGATCGCCCAAATCCGTTACCTCCAGCGCCTCGCAGCATCCCTGCTGCTGTATCAATCAGTTCTCAAAAGCCCCGCAGGTCAAGCTTTTCTCGATTTGCTGCAAGCCCTCCACCACAGCGAAGTCAGCGGTTTGGAATGTCAAGTAGCTTACGGGAACTGGTTCAAAGTTCAGGCTGCTAAAAATTTAAGCTGGAAAGATTCTCTGATTGCCGAAATTCTCAAAGACGAAAACCCCTTTTCTCGCCGAGCACAGCAAACAGATTTTGCAAGTTTGCCCCCCGCGTTGGTGGAAGCAGCGCAACATGATTTAGAAGTGCTGCAAAATATTTACGAATGCAGCAGCGAACAGTTGAGCAAGTGGGTACGGGTAGCGGGTCAACTTGACGCAGTGCCTCCGATTTGGCATTCAGAAACTGTAGCAAAACAGGGAGATTTGCCGCTGCACGAAAAACTGGAAAAATGGTCGAGTGCGGCGGAATCTTTGGCGGTTTATTACCGACAGTTTGGCACGGGTTTGTTTGCCGAATATCGCGCTTTTAGGTGGCGGGGAGGGGAGTTGGCAAATATTTCGCATCCCGATGGCATAACTTTAAAAGAGTTGGTTTGCTGCGATTGGCAGCGGGATGCTCTGGTGAAAAATACGGAGTTTTTGCTGGCGGGTTATCCGGCTTTGCACGTCTTGCTGTATGGCAGCCGCGGTTCGGGTAAGTCGTCTTTGGTGAAGTCGCTGTTAAATGAATTTGGATCTCGCAATTTGCGCTTGATTGAAGTATCTAAATCTGACTTGCAAGATTTGCCGCTAATTGTCGAAAAGTTGCGGGGAGTTCCTCAAAAGTTTATTATTTTTGTGGATGACCTTTCCTTTGAGGAAGATGACGATGCTTTTAAAGCTCTGAAAGTTGTCTTGGAGGGGAATGTAACTGCTCGATCTCAAAATGTGGCAGTTTACGCTACATCTAACCGCAGGCATTTAATTCGAGAGTTTTTTGACGACAGGCCTCGCCCCCGCGACGGAGATGAAGTTCACGCTTGGGATACCGTGCAGGAAAAACTTTCATTTAGCGATCGGTTTGGCTTGACTTTAACTTTTGAACCTGCCGATCAAAACACTTATTTAACAATTGTCCGACATCTGGCAGAACTTGCTGGAATCAAACTCGCTCCCGATGATTTGGAACACCGCGCTAAAGAATGGGCAACTCGTCGCAATGGGCGATCGGGCCGGACTGCGCGGCAGTTTGTTGATTTCCTGAAAGCAGATTTAGCCCTTTTTGGCAAGTAGATAGTCTGCGCTGGGAGGGCGGGTTTTACCCCAGATATCAGAAGACAATTCAGGATCTAAATAAACCCGCCATTGCAGCGCCGAAGGGCGAAATAAAAATTCTTAAGTTTTTCCTAATTTTATTGATAATAAATAACTAACAACATTTGATATAATTATCAAAATCCCCAAAGAAACCTCCAGAGCCAGAACCCATCCTGACTCCATAGATCTACCACTAAATAATGAGGAAAATATCATGGGTTTATTTGATAAAGTATCGCAGACTCGCCAAGAAACGGACGTAACATTAGGACCTGCCGAATCATTTGCGGCGATCGCGCTAATTGCCGTAGCAGCCGACGGTTACATCAATGACAGCGAAAGTAAAGCGATTAGCATGACGCTATCTCGGATGCAACTGTTCCGCAGTTATCCTGATGACGTGATGAGAAAAATGCTTGATCGTCTGCTGATGATTCTGCAACGGCAAGGAGTTGAGGTACTGTTTAATGCAGCTTTGGCAATGCTTCCCGACGAACTTAAAGAAACTGTTTTTGCTGTGACAACTGATATCGCTTTAGCCGATGGCGAGGTTTCAGAAGAAGAAGAACAACTTTTGAACGATCTTTACAGTGCATTGGGGCTTTCCGAAGATATTGCCCTCAAGATTATAGACGTGATGTTGATTAAGAACAAAGGTTAAGAAGAAGGGGAAGCAGTGAGGAAGGCCATTTTTACAATATTAGGACTTAGGCAACTGGTACATTAAACAAAGGTATGTAGTTGCACTTGGGCGCTCTTTCCTAAGCTAAGAGCTAGTCTATCGCAACTACATAGCTAAAATTCAACCCCTATTTGTGAGAGTTTGCCTTAGTCCTAAATAAAAAAAATTAGCGCCTACTTACTTAGCTGATAACTTCTCCCAAAGTGCGGATTTACCGATATGATGGTTAGTGAAATTGCGATCGAATTTGCGATCGCCCGTTACTACCTCAAATGCCTTTCACTTACACCCGCACTGTTCACTTTCAAGATACCGATGCTGCTGGAGTCGTTTACTTTGCTAACGTTTTGGCGATGTGCCACGAAGCTTACGAGGCATCTCTAGCCGCATCGGGAATCAATCTCAAAGCATTTTTCAGCAATCCCGAGGTTGCTTTTCCCATAATTCATGCTAGTGTAGATTTTTATCGCCCAATGTTTGCGGGCGATCGGCTGACGATTCAATTGACGCCCAAACAAGTTGGTGGCGATGAATTTGAAATTGTCTATCAAGTATTTTCTGGCGAAGTTGCAGGAAGAAGCGCAGCAAAAGGTCTTACTAAGCACGTCTGCATCGATGCACTTAGCCGAACTAGAAAACAGCTATCTGAAGACTTGATGCAGTGGATGAGGAAATTTGAAATTGAGATTTCAGATTAGTTCTATTTTTAAATAATAGCAGGGTATGACAGTCAAATTTCTTTTAGGTTGAGAATTTTTTCGGAATTTTTGATAGTATGTCAAATCGCAATTATGCCATTGTCGGCACGGGAGCTTTAGGCGGATTCTACGGTGCTAGACTGCAACAAGCAGGTTTAGAAGTCAATTTTTTGCTACGCAGCGATTACCATCAGGTCAAAAAACACGGTTTGATTGTCGAGTCTCCCGAAGGCGACTTCACCCTCCCCCACGTCCGCGCCTACCATGACGCACACAAAATGCCTCAGTGCGACGTAGTAATTCTAGCGCTGAAAACAACTCAAAATCACTTGTTGCCCAAAATTTTGCCTCCTTTATTAAAGGATAACGGCGCGGTTTTAGTATTGCAAAACGGATTAAATACGGAACCGGAAGTCGCTAAAATTGTCGGTGCAGAACGAGTGGTTGGCGGGCTGTGTTTTCTCTGTTCTTATAAAGTTGGGCCCGGTCATATCTGCCACCTAGATTACGGCACTATCACGCTGGCAGAATATTCCCAAGACTACAAAGCAATCGGTATTACTAATAGATTGCACCAAATTGCTGCGGACTTTAAACGTGCTCATATTCCCATAAAAATGAGCGATGATTTGCTATTGTCAAGGTGGAAAAAGCTGGTTTGGAATATTCCTTATAACGGGCTGTCTGTAGTGTTGGATGCGAGAACTGACGAACTGATGGCTAATCCTGATACTCTGATTTTAGTGGAGGAAATCATGGGGGAAGTGGTAGCGGGAGCCAAAAGTTGCGATCGCATTATTCCCGATGACTTTATCCCACAGATGCTCGAATACACTCAGAAAATGAAGCCTTACCGCACCAGCATGAAAATCGATTATGATGAATCGCGACCCCTGGAAGTTGAGGCGATTTTTGGTAATCCGATACGGGTGGCGCAGCAAGCAGGTATTAAGTTGCCCCAAATAGAGGTACTTTACCGAATGTTGAAGTTTATGGACGTTCAAAGGCAAGAAGCAGAGAGGATGAGAAGGCTGTTAGGTTTGCAGTAATTAGTCAGTTGACTGTCAACAGTGAACAGTTAACTGTTGACAGTTGACAGTTGTCAGGAGTCGGAAATAAGCATGAGAAATTCTGCCTTCTGCGTTGATTGCGATCGTCTAATAATTATTGATATTCGATCGCAATTTTTTGCAATTGTTCTCGATTAACTTTGCCTTGAGAATTGCGCGGCAATTTTTCGACGATTACCCAATATTTCGGCCGCTTAAACTTGCTCAACTTATCTTCTATTGCCACTTGCAGATTTTTGACAGTAACTTCGGAATTAGCGGGAACATAGATAGCCGTAACGACTTGACCCCAATCTTTGTCTGGCAAGCCAATTACAGCAACATCCGCAACTAAATTAGTCGATCGCACAACAGCTTCGACTTCCGCCGGAAATACATTTTCTCCGCCTGTGATAATTTTGTCGCTGCTGCGACCGACGATATTTAAGCAGTTATTTTCATCAAAAAATCCCACATCGTCTAAGTGTAAATATTCGCGATCTCCAAAATTTTCAGGATAATAACCCAACGCCAAAGATTTAGCATTTACCGCAATATTTCCGATTTGATTATTGCACAAAATCTCGCCATTAGCACTGCGAATAGTTATTTTAGCGTGCGGTAAAGTTTGACCGGAACTGTTATTGCCCGCGAGAAAATCTTGGGGTTTTAATGTAGCAATTTGCGAGGCGGTTTCTGTCATGCCGTAACTGGGTGCTAATTTGATTTGATAGTTTCTAGCTGTTTCTAAAAGTTCCGGCCAAGCGGGAGCACCGCCCAAAAGTACAGCACGAAACCGTCCCAGCCAATTAGCTGTATCTTGGTTTTGCAGCAGCCGTTGCAGTTGAGTTGGAACTAAAGAAATGAAAAATTCTTCGGGTTGGATGTCGCATTTTTTACCATTTTCTAATTCTTTAAATTGCTGAATAGCCAGTTTTCCTCCGGTAGTAAAGGAACGCATGAATTGCATTAAACCGCTGACGTGGTATAATGGCAAAACGCATAACGAGTTGATTTTGTCAACTTGAAAATATTGTTGAAAACCTTGTACTGATGCAGTTAGTGTTTCCCAAGTGTGGATGGCAAAACGGATTTTTCCTGAAGAACCGCCGGTGGGAATCATAATCGTATCAAAACCGCTTTTAGTCGGCGAATGCAATTCGCGGCTAGACAAATAAAGTCCGCCTTCGCGGACTGGGATATGGGGATTTTTGGGAAGCGGGTATTGTCCTAAAAATATGTCTGGTTCGATTAAATCAAAGACTTGCTGCCATTCTTGTTTTACCCAGTTGGGATTGCAGAGAAAAATCGGGCATTTGGCGGCGCGGGCGGCGATGAAACTGGCCAGAAATTGCACGGGTTCTGGTTCTGCGAGGCAAATTTTTTGGGGTGTTTTTTGTGCGGGATTTTGGGTGATTTCTTGAAATAGCCGATCGACAATTCGGGCAAATTCGCGACTGTCACAACCGATAAGCCAATTATCGGGCAAGCCAGAGGCGATATCCAGGATATTTACTGTGAGATTTGTTGCCATAGATGCTTTCACCAAGTTTCTCTATTCAAAACAATTACAGGAGTTACGCACTCCGACAAAGAAACCGGGTTTTTTACCGAATTTGTCGGCTGCAACGCGTCTTTTCGTAAAAAACCCGGTTTCTGAGCCCCCAGGAGTAATCTAAAATCTAAAATCTAAAATCGAATGATTGTCATCGAACCAGCAATCGGTGCCAAAGCCGAGTGCTCTCTTATTTAAAGACAATTGTGTTGCTAAATTTAAGGCTGCTTGTCTGCCGATTTGGGTTTCAAATACTGATGAGAAAACAGCATCTATATTGTGAGTTTGACAAAATTTTCGCAGTTGGGATGGAGAACCGCATATCGCAGGTTTAATGACGAAAATGCCCCGCCAGCCTTGGCTGTAGCACTCTTGGATGCGATCGAGGTTGGCGGCAGATTCATCAAGGGCGATCGGAGTTGCATAAATAGCATTCAATTCTACCATTTCCTGAAACTGTGTTACGGGCAGCGGCTGTTCCAAAAATTCAATGTCTGCGGAAAAATCGGGCGTTGCTTTTACCTCGTCGCAAGCTTCCAGCCATGTTTTAGCCTGCGAGTAACTGAGTCCCCCGTTGGCATCTAAGCGCAAAAATGCTTTTTCGCGATCGCACAAATTGTGCATTGCCTTAATTAGCTGCTGAAAAATCTTTAATTCTTCCTCAATTGCAGCAACACCAATTTTCCATTTAAACGTGCGATATCCCTCTAACCAAAGCACTTGCAAAGCCTGCAAAGCTGTTTCACCTGCTGGCAATAAACCGCTGAACCGATTTTTTTCTTCCTCATTCCCAACCTCTCTCCATTGGTGACTGCTTAAGACTGAACCCGCAATCAATGTCGATTTTAGGCGAAGTCTAGATCCCCCTAAATCCCCCTTAATAAGGGGGCCTTTGAGAATATTTCTTGTCCCCCCCTTATTAAGGGGGGTTAGGGGGGATCTAGAGTTTGATAGTGCTGACTCAAAGCCAAATTGACAAGCAGGCAATTCAGCGGAAATAGAGTAAATCGTCTCCGATGAAATATTACCTGGCAACTGGTGACAAAAATCTAAAGCTTGCTCAAAACTTTCCGAAGCAAACCAACTCAAAGGGGCAATTTCTCCCCAGCCAATTTGATTATTTGCGCCAATAAGTCGCAGGATAATTCCTTCGCGAATATCCCAAATGCCGTGACTTGTTTGCAGTGGAAGCTTAAATTTTCGCTGATAAGTGCGAAACTCGAATTGATACAGCATTTGTTTTTTAGTTAATCACTCAAACCTAAGAAACCGGGTTTTTACTTAATTTGTCGGTTATGACGAAGGATAATCGTAAAAAACCCGGTTTCTTGCTACCCGTTAATCATAAAATTGTCTCACAACTGATCCAAACTTATCAAAATTTTCAAAATGGATATTGTGGCCAGCTTTTGGTACAATTTCCAGACGGGCGGCTGGACACAAGCTGGCAATTTCGGTATTTATAGTTGTAAATTTATCATCATATTCTCCCGCTAGCAAGAGGATGGGAATTTGATTTTGTGCGAGTTTTTCCCAGAGAGAGGGCTGGTTGCCTGTTCCCATGTTGCGGAGTGATTTGGCTAATTCTAAGGGATTGTTTGTTAAGCGGGATTCTATAAGCTTGTCGAAGTTGGGAGAGTTTTTTAAAGATTTGAATAAAGGGCGCTCGTACCAGTTTAATATAAAATCTTTAATGTTGCTATTTTCCAGCTTTTGTGCTAGTTGTAAATCGGATTGCAGTCTGTGCGATCGCTCTTTTTCTGTCTTCAATCCTGGCGAAGCTGACTCTAACACTACTTTCTCGAATCTTTCTGGAAAATGTAATGTCATGTAAAGTGCCAATCGCCCGCCCATTGAATAGCCCAACAACAAACATTTGTCTATTTGTAAATCATTTAATAACTGGATCAATGCTTGGGCTGTATTTGGCATATTGTAGCAACTTTCGTCGCCGATTACTCTGGTTTCTCCATGACCGGGAAGGTCAACTGCTAGACAGCAATAACTTTTAGATAGTAAGGAAATGACGCTGCTAAAATCTTGATTGTTGCCCGTAAATCCGTGGAGTAATAAAATTAGTGGCTGATTTTTGTTGTCAGTTAAAGTATAGTGAAATTGATAATTTTTAGATTTTTCCATATTTACTGAAATTTAATTTCCGCATCGCCAACAGATATGACTGCTTGAAAACGAGTGAGAAAATCCATACCAATAAGACCATTTATACGAATATTTGGTGGTAGATTATGGGCAACTATCTCAAAATCTTCTATTAGTTGACCCACACAATTAAACCAAGATACATTAATCACAGGAGCATAAATTATTCCTTGACCTGTAACTAATTCTTGTCTGCGTAAAGGATTGCCAGTATCGTAACCCAAATTTTGTAACACTTGAACTGGCAATATTGTGAAGCTAGATCCCGTATCTACCAATAAACGCACCCGCAGAAAATTGCCCCCTTCTATACTGCCAATAGTTGCTTGCACGGCAAGCAAATTTGCCCATAACGCAACAAACGGTAGGCTTTCTGATAATTTGGCATTTTCGTCATAACATCACTGCTAGGTTGTCTGGTATCAGTCCAGTATATTCTATGGCTACAGATTTTCCATTCCTTAATGAAAGCTTACTATAAATTTCATCGCGTTCTGTTGCATGGGCTAAAACTTCACCTCGAATCACACTTAATTCTTCATCTAATTCAGGATTGACGATGAGTACCCACTCATCAGGATACAGACTAAAAATTTCTTCTAGAGTCAGGGTTGGGCTAATTTCTACTGGCGTGCTCATGATTTGCTTCTCCATGTTGGTGATTCAAGATCAAACTTTTTGTAGTAAGGACTTTAGTCCTGATTGACTAAAATATTAGAAACAGGACTAAAGTCCTCACTACGAACCGTACCTTTATTTTACCATTATACATCTCCAAACAAGCTATTCTTAAACAGGCTCTCCGGCCTGTTCCACATTAATTATTGGAGATATCTATTATTCTCGATCGCCCGATCTACAAAGCAAAGCCCAACGCCAGCAGCAATCCGCTCGAAAAATGCAGCGTAACTGCGATAAACTTAGAGTTGCTAACCTTTCCCGGTTGGTCGTGATAGTCTGTGACATGGCGGCAAAGGTCGATCGCAAATGGCAAACTCCCAAAAATCAACAGCGTCCAAATTGGGAACATTCCCAAAGCCACAAATAGCACAGTCAAAGCATAAACGCTGCCGCACAACCACTGCAATAACTGAGCACCTTTTTTCGTACCGAGTCGAACAATAGGCGATTTTTTGCAGGCCGCCACATCGTCCTCAACTTGGTGAAAGTGAGAACAAAATAAGATGATACTCGTAGTAATTCCCACGAGTGTCGAAGCCGCAAAATTAGTTGCCGACCAAGTTTGAGTCTGACTGTAATAAGCAGCGGCAAAGGCTAGCGGCCCGAAGGTGAAAAAGCAAATAATTTCTCCCAAACCCTGATAGCCAAGACGAAACGGAGGCCCTTGATAAGTGTAGCCGAGAGCACAGCATAAAACTACTAGCAAAATTACTGTTGGGTCTTTTTGCCACCAGCTTATGGCGCAAATTCCCGACACTCCAACTGCTAAAAACAGATTGGCTAGCCCGAAAATCAAAGTTTTATTTCCGGTTAAGTTAACTAGAGAATGCGCTTTGTTTTTATCGATGCCTGTTTCAGAGTCAAATACATCATTGCTGAGATTCAGCCATGCTATAATCAGAATGGCTGACATTAAAAATGTCGAAAAAATTGACGAATTAATCGTTTGAGTTTCGGCAAAAGCAACGGCAGTTCCTACTGAAATAGGAATCACCGCAACGCTGTACATGGGCGGCTTGATTGCCGCCAGCCACAATTTACTATTTGGACGTTCAATTAACTTTGTTGTCATTACACAAACTTGATGCAATTGATAGCAGCTTAGTGATTTTACAATGTTATTGGTGAATAATGTTTACTCTGTATAAGGTTGAGTGCGTGCGGGGCATCCGTTGAGAGGCTGTGAAGGTGCTCAAAGGCTTGAAGTAGCCCATCTGCAAACCTCTGCGGGGTCGTGAGCATGAGAGTCGAGATTGAGTCGCTCAATCTTAAAGTTTTATGTCTAAATGTTTCGATTGATCGCGCGTTGGCGAAGCCCGCCAAGAGGATCGTCTGTTTTTTGCCCCAAGCGAGCCCAAACTTTCCGGGAAACTCGAAAGGTCATGTTTTGCGATCGCCCTCCCGTGCTTAGATCGAAATAGGGGTTCTAGCGGGACAAAACCGCACTCTTTCTGACAAATCTGCTATTCTCGCTTTCATGACAGTAATACCGCACCGCGCTAATCTTTTACAAGACCGCAATCAACTGCATCAGTTTCTGTTAGATTGCCAGCAGTCTTTAACCGAAAAAGATCAAACAAAGATAGTTAGTATTTCTCAGGAGATTGCCCCAGTCGATCCGCTAGTTGTACTTCAAGAGATTTCCGAACCTTGCCAGCGGCACTTTTACTTTGAAAAAAGAGACCCGATTTCAGGCAATAGTTTTGCCATCGCCGCCCTAGATTCGACTATCCATCTAACAGTAGCCGGAAGCGATCGATTTACCCTCGCTCAAAATTTTATTCAATCTTGTCTGGCCCGAACAATTACCATCGGTACAGAACGCTTGCCCTTCAGCGGGCCGCACTTTTTTTGTAGCTTTGCTTTTTTCGATGAGAATGTCGCCACCAATTCTTACTTTCCCCCTGGCACCGTATTTTTACCAAAATGGCAGATTACTCGCCTGAAAGATAGCTGTACGATTGTCGCTAATGCCATCATAAACAAAGATATAAATGTTAAAATTCTTACCGAAAATATTTGGCAAAGCTTTGATAAATTTGAGTCTCAAAAATACCCAAAAATTACGACAAATAGCAACAGTTCGATATCTTTAAAACAAATACCGGTGAATGATTCCGCTCAATTTAAAACATCAGTCAAGTCTGCTTTAAAATTGATTGAGTCTCAATATTTCAGTAAAATTGTTTTGTCTCAAGCAATAAATGTCATTTCCCAAACCCCTTTTAGTTTAATAGATTCCTTAAATAACTTGCGCCTCACTTATCCAGGCTGCTACGTCTTTTCGACCAGTAACGGCAAAGGTCAAAATTTTATCGGAGCCAGTCCAGAACGCTTAATCTGCATTCACAACAATCAGTTAGTAACAGATGCTTTAGCAGGTTCCGCACCGAGGGGGAAAACTGAAGTAGAAGATGCGAATTTAGGCAAAGGTTTGCTCAACAGCGAAAAGGATCTTCGAGAACATCAAGTTGTGATTGATTTTATTGTCGATCGCCTGTCGAGTCTCGGTATCAATCCCGACTTTTCCCCGGTTCCCAGGCTGCTGCAACTGTCAAACATTCAGCATTTGTGGACACCCATAAGGGCTAGAATTCCCCGTGATATTCATTTATTAAATATTTTATCTCAACTGCATCCAACGCCAGCGGTGGCGGGCGTACCGAGAGATATTGCCCTACAGCAAATTCGCGGCTGCGAAAGCTGCGATCGCTCTCTGTATGCAGCACCCCTCGGCTGGATAGATCGCACCGGCAACGGCGAATTTGCCGTGGGAATTAGATCGGCATTAATCGATGGCGATCGGGCTATACTTTATGCTGGTGCTGGTATTGTGGCGGGTTCCGAACCCGAAAAAGAACTAGCAGAAATTCAGCTCAAATTGCAGGCACTTTTAAATGCTTTAGTTTAATTCAACTAATTTGCAGAATGTAGAGTTGTCTCGCTAATTGATTGAGTCTGTGTTAATGTTTAATTTTTACCTCCTCAAAATGTTCTACTATGGGAAAAGGATCGTAAAAATGGTGAAGCATTCTTTTCCACTCTTGATATTCAGCGGAATTCCTAAATCTAATTGTATGAGATTCTAAATTTTCCCATCTCACCAATAATAGATATTTTCCTTGAACTTCTGTGCAGCGATGAAGTTCGTGAGATAAATATCCATCTATAGACGATATCAGACTGGAGGCTTCTCTAAAAGCTATCTCAAAATCCCCCTCACAGCCAGATTTGACATTAAGCACAACTGCCTCAAGAATCATAAAAATGTATCCTGACAATTATTTGGGTATAATATCGTAGCACAATACAGAGTTGAGCTACTCAGATTTAGCAATGCCAATAGATTTTCGCAACACAAATACCGTCTGGGCTTCCGTATTAGCAGAAACATTGCAGCGACTGGGCTTAACTACAGCCGTGATTTGTCCCGGTTCGCGATCGGCACCGCTAACAATAGCCTTTGCTCAAAACAAAAAAATAGAAACTATTCCCATACTTGACGAACGTTCAGCCAGTTTTTTTGCATTAGGAATTGCCAAAAAATCATATTTTCCAACCGCACTAATTTGCACATCAGGAACCGCCGCTGCAAACTTTTATCCTGCGATAATAGAAGCCAGAGAAAGTCGCATTCCGCTGTTAATATTCACCGCCGATCGACCTCCAGAATTGCGGGACTGTCACGCCGGACAAGCGATCGACCAAGTAAAAATATACGGCAATTATCCCAACTGGCAAGCCGAATTAGCAATACCTTCTGCGTCCAGAGGAATGCTAGACTATCTGCGCCAGACGGTAATGTATGCTTGGGAGCGATCGCAATTTCCAACTCCCGGCCCCGTCCACCTCAACATCCCCCTGCGCGATCCGCTGGTACCCGTTCCAGATCCGGCGGTAGAAGCTTTAGAAACCGAATTTAATTCAGAAGATTTCTTTGCAGGATTAGAACCGATTGTTGTAGCAGAAACTTCTACCCCCCCCAGCCCCCCCTTGCTAAGGGGGGGAGAAAGAAGTGCATTCAGACAATGGCAGGAATCTGAGAAAGGGATAATTATTGCAGGGGTAGCCCAGCCTCAAGATGCAGAAAAGTATTGTAGTGCGATCGCCCGAATTTCCCAATTATTAAACTGGCCAGTTTTAGCAGAAGGATTATCGCCCTTAAGAAACCGCGCCCAACTCAACCCTCATCTAATTTCCACCTACGATACAATCCTGCGAAACCGCGAACTAGCAGAAAAATTAAGACCAGAAATCGCCATTCAAATCGGAGACTTACCCACAAGTAAAGAACTGCGAAACTGGCTAGACAAAACCCAACCCAAACGCTACATAATCGACCCAGCCCACCACAACTTCGATCCCCTACACGGCCAAACAATTCACCTGCGAACCTCCGTAGAAAATCTCGCAACTAATATCCCTCCTCAAGTCCCCCCCCTTACCAAGGGGGGGTTAGGGGGGGTTCAAACCTTGCCATCAAACGAATACCTCCAACTTTGGCGCAACACCGAAATCCAAGTCAGACAAACAATAGACCAAAAAATATCAGAAATTAACAACATAATCGAACCCAAAGTTTCCTGGCTGCTTTCCCAAATTTTGCCGCTTGGAACACCGATATTTATTGCTAACAGTATGCCGGTGCGAGATGTCGAATTTTTCTGGAAGCCGAACAACTTAGAAATAAAACCTTTTGTCAATCGCGGCGCTAACGGCATCGACGGCACACTGTCAACAGCTTTAGGAGTAGCCCACCGCAATCAAAGCAGTATATTGCTAACAGGCGATTTAGCACTTTTGCACGATACAAACGGTTTTTTAATTAAAAATAAATTTGTCGGTCATCTGACAATTGTTTTAATTAATAACAACGGCGGCGGAATTTTTGAAATGTTGCCCGTTGCCAAATTTGACCCGCCCTTTGAAGAGTTTTTTGCCACGCCGCAGGATATCAATTTTGCTCAGTTGTGTGCAACTTACGGCGTGGAACACGAGATAATCGACGAGTGGGAGCAGTTAAAAGAAAAATTGTTGGCGCTGCCAAATAACGGGATTCGGGTCTTAGAATTGCTCACAAACAGGCGTACAGATGCTAAATGGCGGCAAGACAATCTCGGTAAATTTAGCAAAGGTTCGTAGTGAGGACTTTAGTCCTTTATTTAAGCATTTAAGGACTAAAGTTCTCACTACGAACCTATTATGAACACTATTTAAACTGCTGGTTGAGCTAGCAGCGGATCTAATTCTCCA
The DNA here is from genome assembly GCF_036701795.1 of Microcoleus sp. N9_A1. Taxonomy (NCBI): domain Bacteria; kingdom Bacillati; phylum Cyanobacteriota; class Cyanophyceae; order Oscillatoriales; family Microcoleaceae; genus Microcoleus; species Microcoleus sp. N9_A1. The sequence continues at coordinate 45,150 of NZ_JAUBRI010000017.1, read as the reverse complement.
TCTCTATCAAGTTTGTGAATGTCATCGCAGCCGCCGAGGTGTTGGTTGTTAACAAAGATTTGGGGGACGCTGCGCTTTCCGTTAGCGCGTTGGGCCATTGCATTTCTGGCTGCTTCGTCGCCGTCTATTTTGTATTCGGTGTAATTTACGCCTTTCCACCACAGCAAAGTTTTTGCCCGGATGCAGTAGGGACAGGTTTGCCAAGTGTAAATTTCTACATTGGCTTTGATGCGATCGGGCGATCGGCCCAAAATGGGATTGAGAAAATCAAGCATTTTCGGTACTGGGGTAAAAATTAAACTGATTGACAGATTAAATCATTTTAGCGAAACGCCATCAGTCCCGCGTCCTACCAAAGGTTAGCCTGCTATGGAATTGCCCGCAGCATCTTTGGCGCTGTGATTCGCGTCACACATTGACTAAACTCGGATCACTTACGTACACCCCAAATAATCACCTTCGGAACCTAATTAATATCACTGATCTTTTGAGGAAACCAGAGCATGATTAATATATCGAATTCAACCGCACTGCCATGAACTGCTTACAACTCCTCCCCGGCGCTATCTCTGAAATCATCGCTTCTGTCAGCGACACGGGCGTTTTAACTTTAGCCGATCGCTACGGTTTGATGGCCGCTACCTTGGACGAGTCCCTCAATGACGAAGATAGAGGCTGTGTCAACCGCCTGCTGCGGGCAGTGCTCAGAGGCAGGGTAAGAATGGTGAATGAACTTTCAGCAGCAATGTAAGGTGAGTCAGCGGTAGATAAAGATGGCGAAATTGGTTGGCAGCCGATCGCCCGCCGGAGTCCCTGAGACTTGATATAACGGCGACTTGAATTCGATTTAAAGTTTTCTCCTCTAACAAAACAACGGTTTTTTCGATGTGCAGCCTATAACGGGCTGCTTTTTTTTGGACAGGTGGGCGGGTTATCAGAAACCGGGTTTTTCGGAAAAAACCCGGTTTCTTAAGTCCCTGTGCGTTTTTCGGTACTTCCAAGTCCTCTAATCGCCGATTTTGATGTCGTACTGGCGGCAGAGGGCGATCAGTTTTTGTTGGAAGCGATCGCGCACGTTATCCGGCGAGACAATGACGCAATCTTCCCAATAAGGAGAGATTTCGCGAAAAAACCAGAAAGTATTTGAGATATTCCGAATCACTCGCCTGATAGGCGGATCGCCTTCTGCTTCGCCGACTTCCTCATCTTCCTGCTTGCGTCTGTAATTAAAGGCAAGTCTGCCGGATAGATGAAATTCTACGGGAATCCTGGCTAAATCTGGCAGCCAAGGTCGATCGACCGAAATCACCGCAGCATCTTCAATGCGATGCAGGAGTAGCGTCCAGTTGTGTTCGAGTCCGGGTACGTCTTGATTTCCCTCAGATTCTTCGCAGCGACACATTAAATATTGTCGCTTTTCAATGGGGACAATCCGAGCGTGCAAGATGGTGTAATGCCAAAGGCGATCGCTTGCATCCCGGTAAGACAGGCGAAAAGGTTGCTGTCTGTGAATAAAATGGTCGATTTTTTGCCGCCAAACAGGTAAGGGGTTGCTCAAAAATTGATCGATTTCAGCCCGGAAAGGGAGAGTTAGTTCGCTGCGAGAACTCAACAATTCGGCAATTGCCAGCGCTTCATCAATTTTGCCCAAGTCAAGCAATTGCTGTCGGGCGATGTCTAGGGCTTGGATGCGGGTTTGCGGCCAGTCGTGGTTCGGGGCGATCGTCAGTTGGCGGCGGGCGATCGCTTCTATCAGTTTCGATATGTTCGGGCGATCGCCCCACGTCTTCCCGAATTCTTGGGCCAAGGCTTCCAACTCAGTTTTATCTCGTTCAGAAACCGATAGGGTGATCGATTGACCTTTGCGACTCATAAATGTACGGACACTTTATCTTGGTACAGGGTTGATTATCTCTATTGTCGGTGTCAATATGGGGAATATCCACTTTCTACGGACACAGTTTCAGCATATGTCCGACTACCAAATTACCCTCAAATCCGTTTATTCCTGTCCCGCTGCGGAGATTCCCCAGGGAGTCAAATTACCGGAAGGTTGGACACTTTCTTGGCATCAACTCGAAACTTTAAAGGCAATTCGCGATCCGAATATTGATGTCATTTTCAACTTTGCTATCACTAGCGATGGCAAAAGTTTAGCTGCTTTTTTAGAAACATTGCAGACAGATTGTTGTGTAGTGGCGCTATATCCGACGAATGAACTGGCGCGAGATCAGGAGACTCAAATTCAGCGCTATATCGAACAATTTCAACCCGCTCATCAACCCCGCGTTGTCCGACTCAGCGGCTCGGAATTAGAAATCTATGCAGAAAATGAAGGATTGAGAAAAGCAGCCGCGATCGCATCTCGCACAGGTCAATCAGAGATTTTATTAACTAACCCTGATATCTTGCACTATCTGCACCGAGGAGCGTATTTAAGCTCTGAAGATAGCCCCGATAAACTGTGGGGTCGCATCGACAAAGATTTTAACCTATTCATTTTTGATGAATTTCATGTTTTTGCGGCTCCCCAGATTGCCAGCGTCATCAATACCATGTTATTAATTCGCAATACAAACCGCCGGAAAAAGTTTGTATTTCTGTCAGCAACTCCTGACGAGCAATTAATTAAGAGACTAGAAACAGCAGGTTTTCGCTGTCAAACTATCGACCCTTTAAAAGCAGGCAAATATCAGTTTCCCGATCGCCCTGCGGAAATCGAACAGTTGAAAACAGACTGCTGGCGGCAGATATTAAGGGAAAGTACGCTGACTTTTGTTTCCCTAGAACCAACTTCAAAAGCTTCTGAAAATTGGCTGAAGGACAGCGCAAATCTCATCCTGACTCACTTTAAACACAATCCCGGCAGTAAAGGAGCGATTATCCTGAATTCAATTGCTGCCGTCAAGCGGCTGACACCATTTTTTCGGGAATTGTTCGCGCCTCACGGTTTAGTTGTTGGCGAAAATACCGGGTTATCGGGAAAGACGGAAAAAGAGCGATCTCTCTCGTCAGACTTAGTTCTCGGTACTAGCACAATTGATGTGGGGGTAGACTTCAAAATCAATTTGCTGATTTTTGAATCTGCCGATGCCGGCAACTTCATCCAAAGATTGGGAAGGTTGGGGCGACACGATGGGTGCGATCGCAATGGAGAGTTTATTCAGTTTAAAAATTTCACAGCCATCGCACTCACCCCTAATTTCTTAGTCGAACGCTTGTTTTCGGGTGAGACTGCCACTCTAGAGTCTAACGGAATTTACGATCGTCCTTTTTTCTATCAACTAATTCGCGAAAAGTACCGCCAAATCAACAATTTTGAGGGATATTATTCGCGGTGGGGTGCGGTGCAGTCAGTTCAAATTTGTTGGGAATTAGGGCACAGGACAATTAAACAGCAGTACGCATCAAGTCAGAAAGCTTTTCAGGAAGCTGCTCAAAAAGTATTTAAAACTAGCTTGGGGAAAGTGGCAGGTAATATTAAACACTGGGGCAAAGAGTGGCAAGAGCGATCGGGAAATAAGACAGGAAATCCGATAGTTGAAGATGCTAGCAGTTTTCGAGGTTCTAGTCCCCTGCAATGCGGCATCTGCGATTTAACCGATTCCCATGAGGCAGACAAATTTAAAACTTACGATTTACCAGGAATTTTGAGCAACTTGGAAATTGAACCGATGACGGAATTTGCATTTATGCGAATGTTGAACGAGACATCGGAACGTCTTGGGCAACCAATTGCCAAAGGTCGATTTAAACATTGTCTTGCTTTTTTGAAGTTGCATAGTTATCGGGAGGAAAGACTGAATTGGAAATTTACTTATTCGGGAAATTTAGAGGAAAATGCTGCTGCTTGGAAGGTTCAGGTTTTAACGGGGATTGAGGTTTTGCAACCTGAGAATTATTGGATCGGGGAAATTAACAAGCGTTTGAAGAAGCAAGCATTGGTTTGTTATGTGCTGCGCTATCCGGTGGCTGAAGTGCGATCGCGCCTGCAATTGCCGGTACACTTTCAGATTTATCCGATTTGCGATCGCTACAGTATCCACGATGCGACTGCACCTTATTCGATCGCCTTTGGGCAGTCGGCGCTGTTGGTAGACACGCTGGCCCACTGGCTCAAGAGCAAGGGGGATGAAATATGGATTGCGTAGAAGTTCAAGCCCTAATAGGGGGGGTTAAGTCAGGTAGAAAGATAGAGGAACGAACGCCATTAGGAGCGCAGCGAATTTTTTCAATCCCTAATAGGGTGTTAAGCTCTCAATAAAAATTAATAAGCTTTTTCTACCTGTCCACACCATAGTACACAAGTATAGCAAGGATGACAACTATGTTTAGATCGCTTACACTTAGACAATGGAAAGCTTCGCGGCTCTGTGAGCAACGATCGCGAGTAGGAACACAGATATGTAATCGCAGCCCTTCTTGTTCTTTAAACAGAACGGTTTTTAGCGTCACTTTATTTGGGTGGGGGTATAACGCCCCCCTGCTGCTGCTGTTAGCAGCCAGCAGCCGTGAGTCTTTCCACTCTGTAAAAACTCAAAAGGAGACATTAAAAATGCCAAAGCCAAAACGCTCTGGTGAGGGAGAGCCTTTGTTATTTATTCCCTATTGCCAGAAACCTTTTTTGGAAAACAAAAAGAAAGTTCGGGGGAAAAATCGCCAACCCTTTGAGTTACTGGAAAAAGCTCAGAGCCTATTGGAGATTGGACTCGACAGAAATGAGTTTGAGTCAGAAGAGGTCAAAGCAGCAGTCTCTCAATTTTTAGTAATCCTCCGAGGATCTAAAAAGGTATCCCAAAGTCGCTAGATAGTAGCACTTTACGAATTTTAAATAGTTAGGCTCTACAGGATTAGTGTAACTACATCAGAGCCTGTAGAGCTTTTTTGTCCAAAATCTCTATCAAAGATAAGTGAATTCTTTCATAGACTCCCTAGAGGCATAAAATGGCTAAAAAACGTCAAAAACCAGATGAAGAGTATCAACAACTCTCATTATTTGATATTCCAGTTAATTTGATCTCAGAGCGATCGGATGATGCAGATGATGACTGGTTGCAAGATGAAGAATTAGGGTCAAACTTTCAAACGTCCGATCGCACAATCGAACCTCAAACTCGCGACTTACTAACCCTCAAGCTCTTACGAGAAGCCATTCAGAGTCAAAATCCAGGCGATCGCGTCATGGCAGACTTCGCAGAATATGTCTTGCCAAATCTGCTGCGAGTTGCCATTGGCGTCACAGCCAAAGGCGGCAAATTTTTTGACGAACTCGATCGGCAAAAAGGCAAAGAGAACGTTAGACGAGACAATGCAGGCGATCAGTCCCTAAATACTCACCTGCTAAATGGATTATTTCCTGCTAATTTAATTGAACAGCGGTTAGAAAAACTCGACACCACCGTGCGGCGATCGGTGGGAGAAAAAGAAAGGCGATTAGTAATTGCTGGATTTATTCTCCACGACTTTGAAAAATTTCCCGATGTCCCCAACGATTGTCGCAAGTTACCGCTAGAACAGCACCGTCAAATTATTGATGAAAAAGTGCGACAGTTAGGAATAGATAGTTTCATCAATCCCGACGATCCAGATGCTTATCGAGAATACATTGACGATTTGCTCTGCCTTGCTTACAACGCTCAGCGACGTTGGGATACTAACTGGAATTTTTCCGAATTTGGGTTAAATCCAGTGTTGCGCGATCGCACACTCCGCAGTCTCTCAGACTTAACCTGTTTAGCAGATTCCCTAGCATCTATTATCAAACATCCCCAAGATGCAGAAAATACGAGACTAAACGAGTTAATCCACAGCCTCAGCGACGGGAAATTAAAATTCACTTATCACAGCATCGCTGAAAACAGAGGCGTACTTACCAACGTCGTCAATAACGCTTTAATGGAAGTGCATACGGCGCTGAACACCGACGATCGCACCTACTACGAACCATTGCTTTACCTACCAACAGGTGTAATTTACCTAGCACGAGCGGATGCTCCTGCTATTTCAATTGCAGATTTACCCAAACGAGTAGTTAGCAAGATTAAACAACTCTGCGCCGGACAACTGCAACGGCGACAAACTGGTTTTGGCAGAGATGGTAAAGGCATGAAATATGCGGAGTATTATAACCTGTTTTTTGATACATCCGAGTTAATGTTAGTTGCAATTAAGGCTACTTTACGCATTCTTAAAATCGGAAAAAACTCTGTTGCCAAAAGTCGCAGCGATAATCTGATAAAATTTCAAAAGCAGGATGTTTTGTCGGTCGATTACAACTTCAATTTTGACGACGATCTGAGGATTGACCAAATTGCTGAACTTGGCGACTTAGTGAGCCGTAAAATTTGGGGAGAACAGGTTAATACCATCGAAGCTGCACGCAAGAAAGACAAAAAAATACCCGCCCTACCTCATCTAGATATTGTCGATGAAATTGCTAAGTTTTGGAACCTGTCCGAATATCTGCCAGCCCTGAGAGAAATTCAACGGATTAATGAACGCCTCAAAGAACTTAAACTAAAAGGTAATACAGGCGGCGTTCCTTACGAATGGTACTATTTAGCAGCAAAGTACCTAGAACATTACCCAGGAATTGAGGATGTGCGGCAAGTTTGCGAACAGGCGATCGCCCACATTTCCCAAATGATTAAACCCATTATTTCACATTACAAATTGCCCGACGGTTGGGACGATTTGCGACTGTGGGTAACGCGGGTTGTCATGTTACCCGGAAATACACCATTGGACACAGCATCCAGTGACGTATTTTTAGATGAATTGGAACGCTACCAACTCGCTAAAAAACAGGGTAGAGGAAGACAGTTAATCTGTTCGATTTCCCATTCAGCTTACACGGTGACAGAACAAATGGAATCAGCCGTTTTGTTCACCCCTCAAGTTTACACAAACAAACAAATGTTGGGAGGTTCTAACGCCAAACGCAATATTTCTAGTATTGCAGGTTTGGAAATGATGCTGAGGCAAATTTTAATGAATCAAACTCAAGCTGTGGGCAAAAAATTTGAAGATGGCAAATATCGCTATCTCTATTTTTATCCCACATATTACTTCACCCCAGAGACAAATAAATTTCTGCAAAAAGCCTACACTAGCATTTTTCAAACCCGCTTTGATACCAGCATTCGCAATCATTTTATCAGCAAGGATTTGCAAGCCGATTTTGGACGCGAACGCTATCAAAGCATCGATAGTTTCCTCATAGATGAAAACATCGAACCAGGAAAAGACCGCACCTTCAAACTTTCCTATCCCGAAGACCAACCCCTAACATTTTACTTCATGGCGCTTCCTCCCGGTAGAGATGCAACTGATACCGAATCCTGGGTAATGCCAACTTGGTTAGCTTTTGCCTTCCCGATGATTCTGGATGTCAAAACTGTGGTTTCCGAGTCGCCCATTCCGCCTTTTAACGACGGTGCGGAATTTGAAGAAAGCGTATTTCTTGACAGTGTACCCCAAGCTTTTCGGGTTTTGACGAAGCGAGATCGCTTTCGCCTCGACTATATCCTAGAAGGTTGGGAAGAAAACGGCAAATCTTATCCTGCACCTTTGAATGTTTTAACTGCTGCTTATGCTATTCATCTTGATGTTAATGCAAAACAAGGGAAGTCCGGTTATGACTCCAACTGGGGAAAATTAACTGAACTTGCCACTGATTTTGAAACCAGCCCGCTTTATGTGTTTAGCTACCTAAATAAGTGGGTTCGGAAACAGAAAAATGAAACGGCATCAATTCAAAAGATTAAGCTTTATGCTTATCATTTTTACCCTTGTTTTGACTCCTATGCCAAGTATAATCATGAAGAGGATAGATTGACTGTGACAACCGCATCAAGCTTAAACCACCCCCAAAAACTCACGGATTTGTATCGCAGATTCTACCGTGCAAATAAGCGATACAATCCCAAGGCAAATGCTGTACTGAAACCGATTGATATTACCTCTAAAACTATCCTGGAAGCCGATCGCTGTTTTCAAAATGAATCTTTAGTGTTGGCTGTTGCTGCTGAAGTTTCAAAACTCATGGATCGCGTTCACTCTTCTACTGCTGAAGGACGCTGGATTTTCAGCAAGCGGGAGGAAGAACGAGAGGCAATTTTAGAGTTTGCTCGCTATTTTGTTGAGGAGGTATTTGAGAAATCGTTTGCAGGCGATCGGGCCCGTTTAGCTGGTCGCCAAATCAACCTAATCCGAGATACCTGCGAATTTCTTTACCGTTTAGAGAATGACAAGGAAAATCGCGCGCGAGATGACAAATCTCCTGACGTATCTCAGGAAGAAGGTGAGGATTAAAGCTGAAGTTATTGTTCTATCGGCTACACGCAAACAACAAAACTAACATTTTTACATAGGACACAAATCATGCCTTTCTTGAAAACAGTTGACTCTAAATTTTTCCACACTAACATCCCTTACAAACCAATGGGAAAATATGTACATTTTCTGACTGTGCGAGTCACAGAATCTTATCCCCTATTTCAGACCGATGGAGAACTGAATAAAGCGCGGGTGAGGTCAGGAATTCAAGACCAAAAACCAATCAGCCGCCTGACCATGTTTAAGCGCAAGCAATCTACACCAGAACGTTTAGTCGGTCGCGAGTTGCTGCGTAACTACGGTTTTATGACCGCTGAAGATTGCGAATACAATGTCAAGTTTGCCATGAATAACCCTGATTGCATTATCTACGGATTTGCGATCGGTGACTCTGGTTCAGAGAAATCAAAAGTCGTAGTTGACACAGCATTTTCAATTACAGCTTTTGACGAATCTCACGAGACTTTTACCCTCAACGCTCCCTTTGAGAATGGCACAATGGCATCTAAGGGCGAAGCAGGTACCAAGCCGGGGGAAGTTACCAGTCGCATCAATCAGCAAGACCACATCAAACCCCAGATTTTCTTTCCGAGCATTGTCACCCTAAAAGACCCTACGGAAGCTAGTTTTTTGTATGTTTTCAACAACATCCTCAGAACGCGGCACTATGGCGCTCAAACCACCCGCACAGGTAGAGTCAGAAATGAGTTAATTGGTGTCGTATTTGCCGACGGCGAAATTACCAGTAACCTCCGCTGGACGCAAGCAATTTACGACAAATTGCAGGTTGAAGATAAACTTAATTCCAACAACCCTCTCAATGAAGATGATGTAATTGCCGCTGCTAGCGCTGCTATCGAAACATTAATGTCTGAGGAATTCATCGTGCATCAAGACTTTATTGGGGATAAGTTTACGCCATTAATTACAGAAGTTAAAGCTATTATTGGCAATGAATATGAACTCAAAAAGATGTTGAAAAAAGCTGATGATGAAGCTAAAGCTTACGCGAAGAAGCATATTAAAAGTAAGGCAGGATCTACAGCAGCAACGGAGTAAAAACAATGACTTGGATTTACCGCTGTCAAATCGAGTTGCACGATAGTTTGTATTTTGCAACTCGCGAGATAGGGAGACTTTACGAAACAGAGCCAGTAATTCACAATTACGCGCTTTGTTACGCCCTCGGTTTGGTGGATAGCGCCATCTATTCTACCACCGTGGCTGAAGAAGATTCCTATCGCTATTTTTGTCCCGAACAAATTCCTAAATACGAGCAGCATTTAACGGCGCTCAACCAACAGGGGATTTATGTAACTCCGGCGCGATCGATCTCTCACGCATCCACTCTCAATACATGGAAATACGCCAACAACAACTATCACGTTGAGATGGAGAAAACCCAGAAAAATATCCCCAGTTTTGGCAGAACTAAAGAAATTGCACCGGAAAGCAAATTTGAGTTTTTCATAGTCTCAGAAAAGTCTCTGAAACTGGCGAAATGGATTCGTCTGGGAAAGTGGATGAGCAAAGCTGAGTTAACGACTGAAGAAATGGGCAATGGCGATAATCGCAAAAATGGCGACTTTATTTTCCCTTATTTGCTCAATCCCTTAGATGTGATGTTTTCCCATCAAGTCCTCAGCTACGACGTGGTGAATATGCCGCCAGTAAGTTTGATTCAAAATATCAAAATTCGCGGTCAACATTACCAGTTTGAAAACCTCAGAATTCCAGCTTGTATGGAATATCGCTTTCGGGCTAGTTAAATTTCAAAAAGGTTCGCAGTGAGGACTGAAGCCTGCACTACAAACTTACTGAATTAGGACTTACGCAGGGGGGAAGAAACCGGGTTTTTACGAAAATCCTTCGTTGTTACCCGCAGATTAGGTAAAAAACCCGGTTTCTTTGGTCTTGGCGCATAAATCCTGTGAATTTTATTCTTTCCACAGCAACAAACGAGCTAGCAAACTATGCCGCACAGCCTCATCCTCAACCTCCTCCCCCTCTCCCCGATTCCCCCCGGATACCTAACGGGAAGACACCTGCACGCCCTCTTTCTCACCCTCGTGAGCTCCGTTGACAAAGAACTCGGCGATCGCCTCCACGATGCCACCGCCCAAAAATCCTTCACCCTCAGCCCTTTGCAAACTAAAAAATGCCCTTTCAAAAAACACCATTTCCTGCAATGGGAACACACAGAACCGATTCCAGAACACACGCTGTGTTGGTGGCGAATTAGTCTGCTGGATGACACTCTATTCGGCAAATTAACTAATCTTTGGCTGAATCTCAATCCCTCGAAGCCGTGGCATTTGGGCCCGGCGGATTTGATGATTACTAAGATTTTGGGAACGCCCCAAGTAGATCAGCCTTGGGCTAATGCTTGCGATTACTCTCAATTGTACGATCGAGCTTCTGACACTAATCGCTTAATTGCCTTCAGTTTTGCGACTCCTACTACCTTTCGACAGGGAAAATTTGATTCAGTGATTCCTACTAGAGACTGCGTTTTTAACAGTCTCCTCAGTCGGTGGAACAAGTACAGCCCGATCGCAATTCCCGACCTGTCATTCGATGCACTTTATTCGACATTTGTCAATATCCGAAGTGAAAAATTGACTAACTATCAAAGCGATTTTGTAGGCATGGTTGGGGAGGTTAGTTATCGGATTTTGGGAGATGTGGAGCCTTTAGTGATTAAGCAAATTAACGCTTTGGCTGATTTTGCTGTTTACTGCGGAGTGGGGAGGAAAACTCCGATGGGAATGGGAATGACTCGACGAATTGTTGTTAATAAGAGTTAAACGGATTTTGAGGGCGGGCCAGATGCCGGAATTCCAGGGCGGGCAAGATGCCAGAATCCCAGGGCGGGCAAGATGCCCACCCCACAATAACAATAAACTCTTGTGGAACAGGCATCTTGCCTGTTGCTAATTCCAATTACTAATCTCCTACAAACCATCAAAATTATGAACGATTTTGATTACATTTCGATCGCACTTCTGAACCAATACTCCTACTGTCCCCACCGCTGCTGGCGAATGTCTTGCGCGGGAGAATTTGCGGACAACCAGTATACCATAGAAGGGACGACTTTGCACGATCGCGTTCACACTATGGGCGAGATCAACCGCGATGAAACTTGGCAGGTTCGCGCGATTTGGCTGAAGTCGGAGCGCTACAAACTGATTGGTAAGTCGGATTTGATTGAATCGGAGAATGGTGAGTTGTATCCGGTTGAGTACAAGCGCGGTAAGAAAGGGGAATGGGATAATGATGAGTTGCAGGTGTGCGCTCAAGCTTTGTGTTTGGAGGAGATGACGGGGAAAAGTATTGCGACTGGATATGTGTATTACGCGCAGTCGCACCAGCGGCAAAAGGTGGAGATTTCTGAGGGTTTGAGACAGGAGGCGATCGCAACTATTGAAAAAGTCGGTGCTCTTTGGCGATCGGGAAATATCCCGTTACCAGTTTACAGCGCTCGGTGTTCGGGATGTAGTCTTTCTTCCCAATGCCTGCCCCAAGCTGCTAGCAAAGTCAACCGCTATCAAGAAGCAAGTTAACCTGCAATTAGGAGAATTCACAATGGGAACTGTTTACATCACGCCAGAAGATGCTTTTATCGGCAAATTAGACGAACGCCTTACCGTTAAAGCTGACAAAAAAACTCTCATTGACGTGCCATTAATTAGAATTGACGGTGTTGTTGTATTGGGACGCGCTACGGTTTCTCCGGCTGTTGTTATGGAATTGTTGGAACGTCACATTCCTTTAAGCTTTCTGACGGCAAACGGACGCTATTTAGGGAGGCTGGAACCGGAAATGACTAAAAATATTTTTGTGCGAAAAGCTCAGTGGAAAGCTGCCGGTGAATCGGAACAAGCGGTGCATTTGGTCAGGGGGTTTGTACGGGGAAAGCTCAAGAATTACCGGACTACGTTGTTAGAGTGCCAACGCAAATATTCTCAACCAGATTTTGAAAAACCGATCGCACAATTGAAAGAAGTAATTGCATCCGTTGATAAAACTTCAAATATTAATTCGCTGCGAGGATTAGAGGGGGCGGGTAGTGCGACTTATTTTGGCTGTTTTAATCGGCTGATTCGGGTGCCGGAATTTAGCTTTGAAGTTCGCCGCCGCCGTCCCCCTACCGATCCGGTAAATTCTCTGTTGAGTTTGGGATATTCTCTGTTGCGACACGATGTTCAAAGTGCGGTGAATATTATCGGGTTCGATCCGTATTTGGGATATTTGCATTTTGAGCGCTACGGGCGTCCTTCTTTAGCGCTGGACTTGATGGAAGAATTTAGACCTTTGGTAGTTGATGCTGTGGTGTTAGCAGCGATCAATTTGCAGAAAATTTCTCCTAGTGATTTTACGGCTGAACCTTTGAGTGGCGCGGTTTCTTTGACAAGAGAAGGGTTGCACAATTTTTTGCGGCTTTACGAGCAAAAGAAACAGTCAAAGTTCAAGCATCCAGTTATGGGAAAGCTGTGCACCTATCAAGAAGCTTTTGAAATTCAAGGGCGGCTGATGGCTAAGTATTTGATGGGTGAAATTGACAAATATCCACCTTTGTTTTTGAAATAGGGAGACAATGAAGTTATGTTTGTTCTGGTTTGCTACGATATATCTGAGGACAACCGTCGCACTAAGATTCACAAGATTCTCAAGTCTTATGGGGAATGGAAGCAGTATTCGGTGTTTCATTGCGATGTGACGGATACTCAGTATGCCCGGATGCGCCAACGTCTGGGCCGGGTGATTAAGTCTGATGAGGATAGTATTCTGTTTCATTTTTTGTGCGCTTGCTGTCAGGGCAAGATTGAGCGGATTGGCGGCCGGGCACCGCTGGATACTACGATCTTTATGGTGTGATTTTGCGTCTGGCTATGGGTGTTGAACGGAGGGGGTGAATTTTAATGGCTGAGAGCTTTACTAGGACTGGGTTTGCGGTGGTTTGTACCTCATGCGGATCAGACGCAAATGCTGAAAACTTTACTGGGAGAGAGTTTGAGGTCTATTTGAATTTTGCCCCCTTGACAGGGCGATCGGTGAAATGGTATATTGATTTCATTCAGACGCAACTGAACCTTGAAAACCTTATATTTCAAGCCTCCCAGACAGCGGCGGCCGCAATCAAACTAAAACCCTATTAGGGATTGAAACTTTGTCAACGGACTCGATCGAATTCTTTTTTTTGAAGCCGCAATCAAACTAAAACCCTATTAGGGATTGAAACGGACTTAGGGCGATGGCTTGGGATATAGCTTCGATCGAAAGCCGCAATCAAACTAAAACCCTATTAGGGATTGAAACTCATGCCCATCGCATCAAACGCCAGAAACAAGAGCCGCAATCAAACTAAAACCCTATTAGGGATTGAAACGCAATTTGTAGATGGCGGCAAGGACTGCGGGGAGCCGCAATCAAACTAAAACCCTATTAGGGATTGAAACATCAGACTCGGAATGGGAGATTATAACTATGAAGGGCCGCAATCAAACTAAAACCCTATTAGGGATTGAAACTTCAAATCTATGTCGCAGAAAGCTAAAATCCTAGCCGCAATCAAACTAAAACCCTATTAGGGATTGAAACCTTGTGATTTGAAATTGCGAGTTTCTTCTGAAATGCCGCAATCAAACTAAAACCCTATTAGGGATTGAAACAAGTATTACGAGAACGGCGAGCTCCAAAATACTGCTAGCCGCAATCAAACTAAAACCCTATTAGGGATTGAAACTAGCGACTAAATACACTGAATTAATAAGTTTATAGCCGCAATCAAACTAAAACCCTATTAGGGATTGAAACCCATCCCAGGAAATGAGTGAGAAACTCCCTAGCTAGCCGCAATCAAACTAAAACCCTATTAGGGATTGAAACGTAAATAATGACGCAATCAATCCCCCCGCGCCACGCCGCAATCAAACTAAAACCCTATTAGGGATTGAAACTAAAGGTAATCCAGTTGCATTAGTAAGCAATCCGTTGCAGTGTTTGTCAAGCAATTGGGTCAAGATTGAAACTAAAGGTAATCCAGTTGCATTAGTAAGTACACCAGGCCGCAATCAAACTAAAACCCTATTAGGGATTGAAACTTGATTGCGGCTCAGCAGCCGAAGATTCAATCGTTTTTACAGAACGCCGCAATCAAACTAAAACCCTATTAGGGATTGAAACGCCAGCTAATAGTTTGCTTGGCACTGGAGGGAGCCGCAATCAAACTAAAACCCTATTAGGGATTGAAACGGGAACGATGACAACAACCTCTGCACCCTCCAAATCGCCGCAATCAAACTAAAACCCTATTAGGGATTGAAACACCAGCATAGCCAACAGTAGTAGTATTCAACATATGAGCCGCAATCAAACTAAAACCCTATTAGGGATTGAAACAGCAGCGTTTAGGCGGTTCGCTACCGCCGACATGCCGCAATCAAACTAAAACCCTATTAGGGATTGAAACCCAAATATCTTGATGGAATTCTTAGCATTGTAAAAGCCGCAATCAAACTAAAACCCTATTAGGGATTGAAACTTAAAGTTGGCGTAGAGGCTTGCAGAGGTCAGTGGATAGCCGCAATCAAACTAAAACCCTATTAGGGATTGAAACTACGGATGCCTTGGGAGGTAGAGAGCGCTTAAAATGCCGCAATCAAACTAAAACCCTATTAGGGATTGAAACTAGAAGCACGAGCAAAT
This sequence comes from Microcoleus sp. N9_A1, assembly GCF_036701795.1. Classification (NCBI taxonomy): domain Bacteria; kingdom Bacillati; phylum Cyanobacteriota; class Cyanophyceae; order Oscillatoriales; family Microcoleaceae; genus Microcoleus; species Microcoleus sp. N9_A1. The sequence goes on along the minus strand of NZ_JAUBRI010000017.1, from coordinate 30,102 downwards.
TGACACATGGGGCATTGACGAGCCGCAATCAAACTAAAACCCTATTAGGGATTGAAACGCGGTATAAAAGCCTACATTGCAAATAACTCCTAGCCGCAATCAAACTAAAACCCTATTAGGGATTGAAACTGAACAAATTTTAAAAAATGCCCGTATTGAAACGCCGCAATCAAACTAAAACCCTATTAGGGATTGAAACGCGGTATAAAAGCCTACATTGCAAATAACTCCTAGCCGCAATCAAACTAAAACCCTATTAGGGATTGAAACCCTTTCAGGTATGGGCAGGTTACGAACATTGCGTCCGGCCGCAATCAAACTAAAACCCTATTAGGGATTGAAACAGGGTGGCACTAAAAGTTACTTAATCCAAAACAAAAAGCCGCAATCAAACTAAAACCCTATTAGGGATTGAAACCAGCTTGAGCTAATGCCTTCCTCTGATTTTCAATGCCGCAATCAAACTAAAACCCTATTAGGGATTGAAACAAGGTTCCGATGATGAAGACTTGCTCGAATTTTGGACCGCAATCAAACTAAAACCCTATTAGGGATTGAAACATGCCCGCCTCGGACTTGGCATCGATAAGGCTGAGAAGCCGCAATCAAACTAAAACCCTATTAGGGATTGAAACCTGGCTATCCAACCGAAAATATACCAAAGCGTACAGGGGCCGCAATCAAACTAAAACCCTATTAGGGATTGAAACCTAATTTCAATCTCAGAAATCATAAAACACCTCTTAAAGCCGCAATCAAACTAAAACCCTATTAGGGATTGAAACAAGATTGCTCCGCCGATCGCATAAAACTAATGATTATGCCGCAATCAAACTAAAACCCTATTAGGGATTGAAACTTCGCTTAACCAGCGACAGACTCCCTTCCTTAGAAAGCCGCAATCAAACTAAAACCCTATTAGGGATTGAAACATCATGACCTGCGACGGCTTTACGATCTTTGGTAGAGCCGCAATCAAACTAAAACCCTATTAGGGATTGAAACGCTGAAAAACTCAGAGATACCTGTAAGAAAGCAAGGCCGCAATCAAACTAAAACCCTATTAGGGATTGAAACTCCACTCAATCAACGCATTAATTACAGCCTGCGGGCCGCAATCAAACTAAAACCCTATTAGGGATTGAAACTCTATGAAGTTATATCTAAATGATAGCAAAAAAGCCGCAATCAAACTAAAACCCTATTAGGGATTGAAACTGGTATTACGGACTTCTCGAAGTACCCTATTGGCTGCCGGAAGCCGCAATCAAACTAAAACCCTATTAGGGATTGAAACCAGCTTAAGTATTTTCTTCTTGGCTCTTTAAAAATAGCCGCAATCAAACTAAAACCCTATTAGGGATTGAAACGTCAACTACCGACTGAGTTTCAGCCATGTTTGCTGCCGCAATCAAACTAAAACCCTATTAGGGATTGAAACCTGTTAGCTTCAAATTGTTGGCTATCCGATCGCCCCATTGCCGCAATCAAACTAAAACCCTATTAGGGATTGAAACCATGGAAAGAGCTTTGGATTGGTGGAACTTGGCCGCCGCAATCAAACTAAAACCCTATTAGGGATTGAAACATACCCTCCAATGTAATTTCAGAAGAAACTCGCGCCGCAATCAAACTAAAACCCTATTAGGGATTGAAACACCAAATATTTTTGTATCAAGTTATGATACAAACGAGCCGCAATCAAACTAAAACCCTATTAGGGATTGAAACAACTAATTCGCAACTGCCTTCGGGCAAGCCCGCACGCCGCAATCAAACTAAAACCCTATTAGGGATTGAAACAAAGAATCCTGCAAACGCATCCTCAACCGCTGACGGCCGCAATCAAACTAAAACCCTATTAGGGATTGAAACACAATTTATGAAGTTTTCTGAAGCCTTGGATAAAGCCGCAATCAAACTAAAACCCTATTAGGGATTGAAACAACAAGTTAGCTGAAAAGAAAAATGCAAACTATGCCGCAATCAAACTAAAACCCTATTAGGGATTGAAACAGGGAACCTTTATAACTACCGGGAGGCGTGAATGCCGCAATCAAACTAAAACCCTATTAGGGATTGAAACCGCCAAATTGGAATCAATGAAACACGGAGAGGTTACAGCCGCAATCAAACTAAAACCCTATTAGGGATTGAAACTCTTTATTTTGATTCCTACGTTACCATCACCTAAGCCGCAATCAAACTAAAACCCTATTAGGGATTGAAACTTTACCGGGACGATTACTACAACCCCGACTCCACCGCCGCAATCAAACTAAAACCCTATTAGGGATTGAAACCGAGGGCAGAAAAAATATCGCATCCTTCGGCTTTTGGAGCCGCAATCAAACTAAAACCCTATTAGGGATTGAAACTGCCGATGGTTATTGTCATGATTTTTTTTCACTAGCCGCAATCAAACTAAAACCCTATTAGGGATTGAAACGTCTTTTCCAAAATATTTGTCTTTGTGTTTGCCGAGCCGCAATCAAACTAAAACCCTATTAGGGATTGAAACGATCCAAAATATGCCGATACTGGCAGCGCGCCCTTGCCGCAATCAAACTAAAACCCTATTAGGGATTGAAACTAAAGCCTCATTTAATGGTAATCCCGCACCAACCGCGCCGCAATCAAACTAAAACCCTATTAGGGATTGAAACACGCTCTTGGACTTGCCTCAAGAGCTTGCATATTATGAGCGCCGCAATCAAACTAAAACCCTATTAGGGATTGAAACTTGGCAGGCTTATACTTAACTAAAGACGAATCGAAAGCGCCGCAATCAAACTAAAACCCTATTAGGGATTGAAACGAATCCCCCCTCCCACAAAAGAGAGGGGACTCGACCGCCGCAATCAAACTAAAACCCTATTAGGGATTGAAACTGGGGAAGTCGTGACTTGGCTAGCGGGTCCAATCGCTGCCGCAATCAAACTAAAACCCTATTAGGGATTGAAACCGAGTGGTGGAAACAGTGCCTCTATCGGAGACGGTAGTAAAGCCGCAATCAAACTAAAACCCTATTAGGGATTGAAACAGGTTACTTGGACGGAACTTCGGAAGAAATTTGCCGCAATCAAACTAAAACCCTATTAGGGATTGAAACTACTGTAATCGCTGGCTTCTTGTGGAAAGGTATCAGCCGCAATCAAACTAAAACCCTATTAGGGATTGAAACTCGATCGCCAAATCTACCAGTTCAGCCACAGCCTCTTCGCCGCAATCAAACTAAAACCCTATTAGGGATTGAAACTTTGTCGGTTGTGCGGCCGGCGTTGATGCTGCTGCCGCCGCAATCAAACTAAAACCCTATTAGGGATTGAAACTAATTTTAGCGATGAACAAATTGCATTCTTAGCTAAGGCCGCAATCAAACTAAAACCCTATTAGGGATTGAAACTTTCCTAGTGCCATCCGCGACGTAGTATTGTTTTGCCGCAATCAAACTAAAACCCTATTAGGGATTGAAACACGTAGGAATATTATAAATATAAAAAACCTACGTGACAGCCGCAATCAAACTAAAACCCTATTAGGGATTGAAACAAAATACGGAAGTTACAAGGGCTTGAAAGACTTTTGCCGCAATCAAACTAAAACCCTATTAGGGATTGAAACTGGCAAATAAATGGCTCAAGCCAGATTCCACGTTCATGCCGCAATCAAACTAAAACCCTATTAGGGATTGAAACTTTAAAGTGAAAGTGCAGCGAGGGTGCAACACAGCCGCAATCAAACTAAAACCCTATTAGGGATTGAAACAAGCTCAATATGAGATTTTTTTACATTTTTCATAGCAATGCCGCAATCAAACTAAAACCCTATTAGGGATTGAAACGATCGCCCCATCAGCCGCAAGCTGACGCACAATTCCGCCGCAATCAAACTAAAACCCTATTAGGGATTGAAACATACTATATTGTTGGCGCTGACACTGGTCAATGACGCCGCAATCAAACTAAAACCCTATTAGGGATTGAAACTTGACATAATTTGAACCACTCTCATAGAAGTTAAGCCGCAATCAAACTAAAACCCTATTAGGGATTGAAACTAAGCAGAAGCGCGTCAAGTAATCTTCAAGTTGCGCCGCAATCAAAATAAAACCCTATTAGGGATTGAAACTGGAAAGCCGTAAACTTTAGCTACCCGATTCTACCTCGCCGCAATCAAACTAAAACCCTATTAGGGATTGAAACTGAAGACTGGGGACAATACAAAGGCTGTTGGATGTGCCGCAATCAAACTAAAACCCTATTAGGGATTGAAACTTTTCTACATCTTTGTTGGCGGCAGAGATAGGCGATCGCAAGCCGCAATCAAACTAAAACCCTATTAGGGATTGAAACGGATAAAGTTTGCGACACAGTTGATAGCATTCTTGCCGCAATCAAACTAAAACCCTATTAGGGATTGAAACAAGGTTTGCCCCATTCATCTCGGGTGCAAATCCCATGCCGCAATCAAACTAAAACCCTATTAGGGATTGAAACTTAGGGCGGGGAACATAGCCGCCGATTCGCCTAGGCCGCAATCAAACTAAAACCCTATTAGGGATTGAAACTGCCTTTTCGCTTGACTTCACCGCCACCAGTAAAGCCGCGCCGCAATCAAACTAAAACCCTATTAGGGATTGAAACAAGAAGAAAAATTTAATTAGCGGATGTAGGTAATGCCGCAATCAAACTAAAACCCTATTAGGGATTGAAACGCCTTTAATTCCCAAATTTAATAAGCACATTGCAATGCCGCAATCAAACTAAAACCCTATTAGGGATTGAAACAGAGATTCAATACCTGTAGATACGAACGACAACAAAGCCGCAATCAAACTAAAACCCTATTAGGGATTGAAACTTTGCTTAATACTTCACCTTTCCGCAACTCTTCTAAAAGCCGCAATCAAACTAAAACCCTATTAGGGATTGAAACGCCAAGTCGATCGCCGAAGCTTACCGCCACAAATTAGCGTGGCGGCCGAGTGCCGCAATCAAACTAAAACCCTATTAGGGATTGAAACTTTTACTAGCATCGTTGCGCCAAGCTTTCTCACGCCGCAATCAAACTAAAACCCTATTAGGGATTGAAACGAGATCTCAGACTTGCTACCGGCATAACCCGCGATCGCCGCAATCAAACTAAAACCCTATTAGGGATTGAAACTGGTGGCATTATGGCGATCGACTTTGACGGGTCGCGCCGCAATCAAACTAAAACCCTATTAGGGATTGAAACTGTGAACTCGACAACCATCACCCCGGGCAGTGCCGCAATTAAACTAAAACCCTATTAGGGATTGAAACGAGGCACTTAGTCTTATCGAAAACCGCTCTAACGCCGCAATCAAACTAAAACCCTATTAGGGATTGAAACCTTGGCAATACCTCCACGTAATTTGTGGACGCAGCCGCAATCAAACTAAAACCCTATTAGGGATTGAAACATCCTCCACAATTAGGAGGCGGCAGCTCTAACAATCCGCGCCGCAATCAAACTAAAACCCTATTAGGGATTGAAACGTCAATATAGAGTGGTAGTTCTGACAATTCACCGATCGCCGCAATCAAACTAAAACCCTATTAGGGATTGAAACATCAGATCCGAAAGCCTTGACGACCCGACCGTGAGCCGCAATCAAACTAAAACCCTATTAGGGATTGAAACTGAAAGCACGGGCCGTCAGGTTGCGAGATTAGTAATGCCGCAATCAAACTAAAACCCTATTAGGGATTGAAACCAGTGTCTGAGTTGCTGTCAGTATTTCAAGGCTGAGCCGCAATCAAACTAAAACCCTATTAGGGATTGAAACTAGCCGATAAATTAGCTGATATATAAGATTTAGATAGCCGCAATCAAACTAAAACCCTATTAGGGATTGAAACATTGATTATTGTCTTCGCGATGTTCAGCTTACGAGCCGCAATCAAACTAAAACCCTATTAGGGATTGAAACAGAATCAAGCGAAGATTGACGAATTCTGCAAGGCTAGCCGCAATCAAACTAAAACCCTATTAGGGATTGAAACGCAATGCCGCTCATTCGTTGTTTATTATCTTTCAACCGCCGCAATCAAACTAAAACCCTATTAGGGATTGAAACCTATCGGCGGCGTATTAACAAAGCATTCATCACACCAGCCGCAATCAAACTAAAACCCTATTAGGGATTGAAACAATTATTGCTTGATTGTCAATACAAGATTGTCGAGCCGCAATCAAACTAAAACCCTATTAGGGATTGAAACATTGAACATTTACTGCCATAGTCTTTGTCGCCAATGCCGCAATCAAACTAAAACCCTATTAGGGATTGAAACGTACCAACAGCAATTAGTAGCACTTGACAGGTCGCGCCGCAATCAAACTAAAACCCTATTAGGGATTGAAACGGAAGATTGGTACTGAAGGGAACCATTCAGGATGAGGCCGCAATCAAACTAAAACCCTATTAGGGATTGAAACAATATAGTTGAAAAAGCTAGTTTTCCTGAAAACCCAAGAGCCGCAATCAAACTAAAACCCTATTAGGGATTGAAACCCAAGTGAATCAATCTTAAATCAAATTGCTAATGCCGCAATCAAACTAAAACCCTATTAGGGATTGAAACCCGTGTGAAGTGCTGGAACAGTCAGAGTCGGCTCTAGAGCCGCAATCAAACTAAAACCCTATTAGGGATTGAAACCCGGTTCCGGTTCCACCTCGTTTTTAGCTAGCTGTTTTGCCGCAATCAAACTAAAACCCTATTAGGGATTGAAACTGCAGCTCATCCACCATAAAAGGCCTTTCGGTCTGCAAGGGCCGCAATCAAACTAAAACCCTATTAGGGATTGAAACTACCAATTACCGGGGCCCGATCGCGATTCATGCCGCCAAGCCGCAATCAAACTAAAACCCTATTAGGGATTGAAACATAAGTCCAATCAGCATCAAGCTGAGATAAAAGCGAGCCGCAATCAAACTAAAACCCTATTAGGGATTGAAACTTGGCACAGACCGGGGCTGGTGTAATTACCCCGGCCGCAATCAAACTAAAACCCTATTAGGGATTGAAACACAAATGCTTAAGGATAATACCTAGAGGCAATAAAGCCGCAATCAAACTAAAACCCTATTAGGGATTGAAACAAAGTCCTGAGCTTCGACAAAATTGAAATCCGCGCCGCAATCAAACTAAAACCCTATTAGGGATTGAAACAACTACGACGTAGCTACAGCAGCAGCAGAATGCTTAAAAGGCCGCAATCAAACTAAAACCCTATTAGGGATTGAAACTTTAAAAAATCGGGTTTTGTTGTTCCACAGCATCGCCGCAATCAAACTAAAACCCTATTAGGGATTGAAACAAATGCTGGCTTAGCTAAGAAATTACACGCACTCCGCCGCAATCAAACTAAAACCCTATTAGGGATTGAAACCAGAATTCTTCACAACCTCATACTCTATAAGGTTGCCGCAATCAAACTAAAACCCTATTAGGGATTGAAACAAGCGACACCGGAGCCGATTGATTTCAGATTGCTTGTGCCGCAATCAAACTAAAACCCTATTAGGGATTGAAACTTAAGTAGCTGGCATTCTCCGCAATCTTTTTGTGCCGCAATCAAACTAAAACCCTATTAGGGATTGAAACAAATTGGCTACCGATAAGCGACATTGGCACAAAACCAAGCCGCAATCAAACTAAAACCCTATTAGGGATTGAAACGTGTTGGTGACGACTGCTTGGACTTCAGGAGGAACAAGCCGCAATCAAACTAAAACCCTATTAGGGATTGAAACAATTCGCCCTGTTGTTTTGCCCACAGCAGATTCCCGCCGCAATCAAACTAAAACCCTATTAGGGATTGAAACTTGTGCTCTCATGGGTTCTTCATGCCCGATCTGAAAGCCGCAATCAAACTAAAACCCTATTAGGGATTGAAACTCTGGCAGATAACGCGCTTGCACTCCTTTTCTAGAGCCGCAATCAAACTAAAACCCTATTAGGGATTGAAACGCACAACTGCTTGGAGTAGCGATCGCCCAGGGCGTCAAGCCGCAATCAAACTAAAACCCTATTAGGGATTGAAACTCAGGCTGAGCGGGTGCGATCGGCGTAGCAGTATCAAGCCGCAATAAAGCTAAACCCCTATCAGGGATTGAAACTGATGTTTATACGTCAGAAGACGATCATCTTCCCGATTGCAATCAACCTAAAACCCTATCAGGGATTGAAACTTTCGGAAGTATTCACCAGAGGAGGAGACAGGAGGAAAGAGCGTATTCTTCTCCTGACTCCTGACTCCTTCTTCGCCGGAAACAAGTTTACTTCCAACACTTGTCACAGCACAGGTAGTGGTGATGGATAATCTCACATTTGATAAAAGTGGTCGGATTCAGGAATTGATTCAAACAACATGGTGTAGACTATTATATTTACCCCCATACTCTCCAGAGTTTAACAAAATTGAACAAAGAAGAGTCTTGGCTAAAAAGTCAAATTCGTAAACAGCTTGATGAGTTTGATTGCTTACATTTTGGCGACCCTTGGATGTCTGGCGCCTTGCATCCTAACACGGGCCGTTGCTATATGTGATTTCCCAGATTATTCAGTTGAAAAAATACCCAAATTATGACCACTCAAACAACTTCTCCACTCCTACTGGGCACCTTCAAAATCGGAGATTTATCCTTAAAAAACCGAGTAGTCATGGCACCCCTGACGAGAGCCAGAGCCGGTGAAGCGCGGATGCCCAACGCCTTGATGGCAGAGTATTACACTCAGCGAGCCTCCGCTGGTTTAATCATTACAGAAGCCACAGTGGTTTCTACTCAAGCTAATGGTTGGCTCAATACCCCCGGTATTTATTCAGACGAACAAGGCGAAGCTTGGAAACAAATTGTGACTGCGGTTCATGCCCACGAAACACCGATTTTCATGCAGCTTTGGCACTGCGGACGAGCTTCCCACAGCAGTTTTCATCAAAACAATCAATTGCCAGTTGCAGCATCTGCTATCAAAATAAACGGAGAAGGCATTCATACCCCTCTAGGCAAACAACCCTACGAAACCCCCCGCGCTCTAGAAACCGATGAAATCTCCCTGGTTGTAGAAGATTATCGCAAGGCGGCCCAACGGGCAAAAATGGCAGGTTTTGATGGTGTAGAAATTCACGCGGCAAACGGCTATCTCATTGACACATTCCTGCAAACCAAAACCAATCACCGCAATGATTCCTATGGCGGCACAGTTGAAAACCGTTACCGTTTTCTTAAGGAAATTGTCGAGGCGATTATCACAGTATTTCCGGCAAACAGAGTGGGAGTTAGACTTTCTCCCAATGGTGTTTACAATGATATGGGTTCTCCCACTTATCGAGAAGATTTTCTGTATTTCGCGCGGCAGTTAAATGCCTATGATTTAGCTTACCTTCACTTGGTGGACGGTCTAGCATTTGGCTTTCATGAATTGGGAACGCCGATGATGATAGGTGAGTTTCGCGATGTGTTTACAGGGCCGCTCGTTGGCAACTGCGGATATACTCAAGAGCAGGCTGAAACTGCCCTGAGCAGCAAAGTTGCGGATTTAATTGCTTTTGGTCGGAATTTTATCAGCAATCCTGACTTGGTAGAGCGTTTTACTAATGGTTGGCCGCTCAATCCGCCTGCTGAAATGGGCGTCTGGTATTCTTTTGGCCCTGAAGGTTATATCGATTTCCCTACCTATCAGGAACCGGCAGCTATTTCTTAGTTGAGTTGGTTGGGGCGGGTTGATCAATAATATCATTTCCGGTAACACCGGAATGATGTTGACTGTTGACTGTTGACTGTTGACGGTTGACGCCGTGAACAGTCAACCGTCAACAGTCAACTCGAATTTACTATTCCGATGCTAACGGATTTGATATAAATACCGAGTATGTGCATCATAGATAATTGTCAACCCGCCCCCTAAAAGATGTATGGTTAATTTCTCCACATAAGAATCGAAGTTGGACTCATATTTAATTTTCATCGCCCGTTGAAAACGAGTATTTATTATTTGTAAAAACACTTCTTCTGGCTCCTGCCTCCCGTCTCCTGCCTCCTGCCCCCTGCCTCCCGTCTCCTGCCTCCAATTTCTAGCTTGGCCGCAAAAGTGAGAGCATCCCGGTTGAGATCGAGAACGTTTCCCCATATCCTAATAACCATAGGGTACTTCAAAACATCCAAGCTGCTAGCTCAGCGTTTGAGTGCCTGAAAAAAATCAATAGCGGAAGCGCTTTTAACAAGATGGCACAAAATCACAAATCAACGGTTATCATTACCGGCGCTTCCTCCGGCGTCGGTTTGTACGGCGCGAAAGCTCTCGCAGACAAAGGATGGCACGTAGTCATGGCCTGTCGGGACGTGCGGAAAGCCGGAGACGCCGCCCGAGAGTTGGGTATACCTGAAGGCAGTTTCTCCATCATGGAGATTGACTTGGGCGATTTGGAGAGCGTGCGCCGGTTTGCTCGGGCATTTAAAGCCAGCGGCAGGCCTCTGGACGCTTTGGTGTGCAACGCGGCCATTTATATGCCTTTGATTAAGGAACCGCTGCGGAGCCCGGAGGGTTATGAGTTGACGATGACTACCAATCACCTGGGTCATTTCCTGCTGTGCAACCTGATGATGGAAAATATGAAGCCTTCCTACTATAACGATGCGAGAATCGTGATTTTGGGAACTGTGACTCACAATCCAGACGAGTTGGGCGGGAAGATTCCGCCGCGCCCGGATTTGGGCAAGTTTGAGGGTTTTGAAGCGGGTTTCAAAGACCCGATTTCGATGGTTGATGGCAAGAAGTTTGAACCGGTCAAGGCTTACAAAGATAGCAAAGTTTGCAACGTGTTGACTATGCGGGAATTGCACCGCCGCTTTCACGAATCCACGGGGATTACTTTCACTTCGCTGTATCCGGGATGCGTTGCGGATACGCCGCTCTTCCGCAATCACTATCCTTTGTTTCAGAAGCTGTTCCCGCTGTTTCAGAAGAATATCACCGGGGGTTATGTTTCGCAGGAGTTGTCGGGCGAAAGGCTGGCGATGGTGGTTGCTGATCCAGAATACAAGCAATCTGGGGCTTATTGGAGTTGGGGGAACCGCCAGAAAAAAGATGGTAAGTCTTTTGTGCAAAAGGTTTCTCCCCAGGCCCGCGATGATGAAAAAGGCGAGCGAATGTGGGAGTTGAGTGCTAAGTTGGTGGGATTGACTGACGGGGCTCAAATGGGTGCTGCGGCTGGTGCGGGCCGCTCTGCATAATTCAAAGTTACAAATCCCCTTGATCAGGCTTGGCGGTTGAAATGGCGTCTACGCACAGGATGTGGGTAGACGCGGACTCAATAATCAAGGGGGTATTAAAGTCGGATTTGGTATGATGCACCAAAATCAAAGAAACCGGGTTTTTGAGTGGCTCTGCAGGTTGTAACTCACATCTTGCACTATTAAGAACAGGCAAGATGCCTGTTCATAAAAAGATTATTGAGAATGGTGCCAGAGCTCAGTTGTAGCGAGTCTTTTCGGACACAACCCGGTTTCTGGTTTACCCTGGCGTGCAGGGCTATTCTGGTCGCGGCACTAGCATGAAAGCGTAGGTTTTGCAACCCAAAATACCGGGTTTTTTTTACGGTTTACGATCGACTTACACGATATTTTTTCGGATAAGAACCCGGTTGGTGCGTAAGTCTTGGGAAATGAACAGCCGTCGATCGACCTTTTGGTTTGTAGCGTCGCCGAAACAGTGGGCTGCGACGGCTGTTCCCTTTTGTGCTGTTAAGATTGATTTTTACTTGAGGGTGCTCACTTCCTGAAAATATTTTCCCCCACATAAGCGAAATAATAATTATATCCTATGGCTTGTCGATCGCAAAAACTATTTTTACTCGCAGGAATTTTTGGGTTAGTTTGGCTGGGAAAACCAGCGAAAACATCCGCGAGCAACGTTGAAATTTTGACCTCAAATGTTGAGGATTTGGCAGCAGTCAGCAGCGGAGCCGATCGAGCTTTAGCCCCCAACGATACCACTTTTGACAAACGCGAAGACTTGCCTGTAAAAGACGAGGAAACGCAGTTACCCGCTGAATCAGAACGATCGGCTTTGGCGACAACTCTACCCTTATCCGCACCTGCAGAAACTGCCGACTTAGAGTCGGAAGCGGCAAATTCAGCCGTTAGCGAAGCCCTCGGAGAGGATCGCACATTCAGCACAAAAACTCAAGAAACCGAGATTTTTAACTCAGATCAAAAACTAGAAGAAAAAATTGACCCAAAAAAAACCGATTTGGGTATCGATCGACCTTTACAACTAAGCCAACTGCCGAACCCAATTTTGCCGCGAGAACCCGAATCACCAGCTCCTGAGCCACCAGAACTCCCTGCGCCGTCTCCCCTCCAACCCACCCAACCAACACCCGTTGAAAGCGAAATTAGACCAGGCATTCTGGGTACAATTAAGGTCGCTGGCTTTGAATTTGAGGGCAACACGGCTTTTAGCGATCGCGAACTCGCAGAAGTTACGCAACAGTTTGCCGGCCGCGAAATCACCTTTGCCGAACTGATCGCAGCCGAAGCAGCCGTCACTCAAAAATATGTAGCAGCAGGATACATCAATTCCGGGGCTGTAATTCCCGCTAACCAAACCTTTCCGAGAGAAGGAGGTGTGGTGAAAATTCGGATTGTAGAAGGCGGATTAGATGAAATTGTGATTACTGGAAACAGGCGCTTAAATTCAAATTACGTGCGATCGCGCCTAGAACGCGCTACCAGACGCCCCCTCAACCGAGATCGGTTGCTGGAAGCCTTGCAACTGCTGCAACTAGACCCCTTAATTGCTAATATTTCCGCCGAATTGCAAGCCGGAAGCCGCCCGGAAAACAGCCGCTTAGAAGTGCGCGTCAAAGAAGCAGACAACTTTAGCGCTGAAGTGTTTGCAGACAACAATCGATCGCCCAGCGTCGGCAGTTTTCGGCGCGGTGTTCGCATAAATCAAGCAAATTTGCTCGGTTTGGGCGACGGATTAGAGGTATCTTATGCTAACACCGACGGCAGCAACGAATTCAACGGCAGCTACACAGTCCCCGTCAACGCGCGCAACGGCACGATTGGGTTCGCTGCGAGTGCTGCTAGCACCAATATCATTGAGGAACCGTTTGATGCTGCTGAAATTGAGGGGAAATCGCGGACTTACGAATTAACTTACCGCCAGCCGATTGTCGAAAAGCCCGATCGCACTTTGGCTTTGGGACTGAGTTTTTCGCGGCAAGAAAGCGATACATTCCTGTCAGGCGAACGATTTGCGCTTTCGGCGGGAGCAAACGATCGCGGCGAAACGCGGGTTTCGGCTGTGCGGTTTTTTCAAGAATACGTGCAGCGGAGTTCCAGCCAAGTGTTTGCGGCGCGATCGCAATTCTCCGTCGGTACTAATCTGTTCGGCGCGACTGCGAACGATAGCGGCCCTGACAGCCGCTTTCTGGCGTGGCGCGGACAAGCGCAGTACGTGCGGCTGTTAGCGCCGGAAACCTTGCTGATAGTGCGTTCAGACATTCAATTAGCCGATCGCCCCCTGCTTTCTCTCGAACAAATCGGGATCGGCGGCGTTCAAAGTGTGCGCGGATACCGCCAAGATTTGCTGTTAACTGATAGCGGTGCGATCGCATCGGCTGAAGTGCGAATCCCGGTTTGGCGTGTCCCGGAAGTCCAAGGATTGTTGCAAGTCGCTCCGTTTATCGATTTTGGGCTAGGGTGGAACCAGTCGGAGGAAAAGGCGAATCCTGAGTCGGATAAACTGCTGGGTGCGGGTTTGGGCCTAGTTTGGCAGATGGGCGATCGGTTGAATGTGCGTCTCGACTACGGTATTCCTTTGATTAATGCTCGATCGGGCGATCGAACTTTACAGGAAAAAGGCATCTACTTTAGAATCAATTATTTTCCGTTTTAAATTGTAGGTTGGGTTGAGTGCGATCGAACGCTTCGCCCAACACTTTCATCTTTAGCGCTGACGGTCAAATTTTATTAAGTGGCGGTATCGATCGCACGATTAAGCTGTGGGATTTCGCAACCGGATGTTGTATTAGGATGTTGATGGGCGATCGGCTGTATTAAGGCATGAATATTCAAGGTGCAACGGGATTGACGAATGCTCAAAAAACGACACTGAAAGCGTTAGGATCGTTGGTGTAGCTTGCGTGTGGTGTGGGGGAAAATTATAATGGTCTTGAAAATTTCGATCGACACCTATGGGGTCACTTTATGGAGCCAAATGATACATCTGCCCGATACGACCGAATAGCCCAATGGTGGCAAGCTAAACATCAAGATTCAACCTACGGGATTGCCCAATTAGAACGGGCGATCGAATTTAGTTCCAAGCAGCACGCAGCACTTGATGTCGGGTGTGGAAGTAGCGGGCGTTTTATTAACAGCTTATTCAAGCATGGATTTCAGCCTGAAGGACTTGATATTTCTAGGGAAATGATCGATTTAGCCCAGCGCCTACATCCAGAAATCACGTTTTACCGGGCAGACATTTGTGATTGGCAGCCGCCGAAACTTTACAGCCTGATTGCAGCGTGGGACAGCACTTTTCATCTGCCACTTAACAAGCAAGCGCCTATGATGAAAAAGCTATGCGATGCGCTTGAACCCGATGGAATCCTCCTGTTCACCTGTGGCGGCGGACATACAAGCAGCGAGATTTCGGGGGCATTTCAGGGTCAGGACTTTGAGTACAGCACTTTGGGAGTAGATACTTTCCTGCGAATTCTGGCGGAGCATCATTGCACCTGCCGTCATCTAGAATATGACCAGTATCCTGAAAATCATGTTTATATCATTGCCCAAAAGACCTAATCTATCATTCGCACAATAAAACTGTGGGAGAGCGCGACAGGACACTGTATCAAAACATTGATGGGCGATCGATGTATGAAGGCATCAATATTCGAGAGGCAACGGGATTGACGACTATTTCTACTGACGCTTTAAACTGTCCAATCTTCGATCGATAACCCTGTTACTTTACCAAAATCTCTATGATTGCGGGTTAACAAAATCAACCCGCAAAACATTGCAATTGCCGCGATCCGAGCATCCATCTTTGCCAGTTGAATCCGTTGTGACTGTAATCGATCAAATGTTGTAGCCGCACCTGCATCAAATTAGACAAGGGGCAACACTTTGAAGTCACTAACGAGCCGCGCCATCATTGTATACCCTTTCACTACGTCATCCGAGTTACGAGCACGATTAATACTATCTGTATCCAGTAAATATTTCATAGCTCATCTTCAGTTTCGAGGAGAAACTCATCCCCTTGGCGAATCGCTCGTCCTAATGCAAGTAGCTCCTCAAAGGCAGGTTCATCTTTGAAAGACCCTATAATTTGTTCCAACCAATTCGTCGGTTGAGAAGCCACAATTTGCTTCTGGAACTGGGCGATTGCTGCTTCCACTGCTGCAAGCCGTCCCTCTAAAGAAGTGTTAATTGCCATTTGAGTTTCCCTAATTAATCCTTCCTATCCTAAAGTATTTCATGGGGATAAGGTCGCGGTCATAAACCGACGCTCGCGGTCAGCAGCATAAGCAATGCAGGCTTTTAAATCTTCTCGCGTCAGATCGGGAAAATCATCGAGAATTTCTGCTTCGGTCATCTCAGAAGCCAGGTACTCAAGCACTTCATAAACCGTAATTCGCAAGCCGCGCACACAAGGCTTACCACCGCGTTTATTTGCTTCGATCGTGATGTGGTTGCGGTAGTTCATAAAAAAGCTTGGTAAGATTGTGTTCTCGACCTTTGCAAAATCTTAGCCTATGGCTGCGGATCTGGCAAGGTTGTCAGTTATTTTTAGCGCTGACGGTCAAATTTTATTAAGTGGCGGTCTCGATCGCTACTTCGGTCGCGAGCGGGGACGCTCGCACTGATACGATCCAAATATATAATTATGATGGAACCGGAAACGATATAAATCCTAACCTAGTTAACACAAGAGGGCTTGTCTTATGGTTCAGACAAAAACTAAACTAACATTTGCAGATTTTCTCGAAAAGTACCCCGACGGATCGGGCATCTACGAACTTGTAAATGGAGAGATTGTCAAAGTGGAAGCAACCAGAGCTCATAAAAATGTGGCACGATTTCTTGTTAAGTCTTTCGACAGAGAAAGCGATCGCTTGGGGCTTGACTATATCGTTGACAAAGATATAGTTTTGAGAACTGTAACAGCTTCAGGACAAGAACAAGGCAGAAATCCTGATGTTGGCGTGGTTAAGGCATCAGTATGGAACAGCAATGTACGTGGCTACGGAGCCCTTACCGAACCTATCCAATTAGCAGTAGAAGTTACCTCAACTAACTGGGAAGACGACTATGTGGATAAACTAGATGAGTATCAAAGGCTCGGCATTTGTGAGTATTGGATTGTGGACTATTTAGCGATCGCTTCTAGGGCTTATCTAGGAAATCCCAAAATTCCCACAGTTTTCGTTTACTCTTTGGAAAATGGCAGTTATTTAGTTCAAAGTTTTAGAGGTAATGAGCGCATTATCTCTAAAACTTTTCCCGAACTAGAAATCACTGTCGAGCAACTTGTACTCAGCAGCCAAATTCAAAACCTTTAGAGCAACGAGATGAGCTTACACTAATAAACTTTATCCTGGAAAGAGTGTTTTTATGCCTCCCTTCCATTACTCGTTACTATTTGCACCCTTCTCAAGAACAGGCAAGATGCCTGTTCCACAAAGAGTAGATTTTATTGTGGGGAGTAGGGGTTGGGCATTTTGGCTGCCCATAAGTTACTCCCTACTGTTTGCTTTCCTGTTGCTATTTCCCACTTCCGCGATCGCCCAAATTATCCCCGATAATTCCCTAGGCCCGGAAAATTCGCGGACTGTTCCCGATACTATCAACAACTTACCCTCAGATAGAATCACTGGCGGCGCAACTCGCGGCGTTAACCTTTTTCACAGTTGGCGCGAATTCAACATCAAAGAAGGGCGGGGAGCTTATTTTGAAAATCCCAGCGGTGTCGCTAATATTTTCACCCGCGTTACGGGCCCAAACCCTTCAAATATTTTAGGAACTCTGGGAGTTTTAGGCAACGGTAACTTATTTTTAATTAATCCGAAAGGAATTATATTCGGGCCGAATGCGCGGTTAGATTTGCGCGGTTCCTTTATCGGTTCAACCGCTGACAGTATTGTGTTTAATAACGGCGTTGAATTTAGCAGCACAAACCCGCAAACATCCCCGCTATTAACCGTTAATATTCCGGTTGGTTTAAGATTTAGAGACAATCCCGGTGCAATTGTCAATCAATCGACGGCTATAGGAAAGGTAAACCTGCCAGCCTCTGCTGTGGCAATCCCGATTAGCGATCGAGTTGGTTTAGCCGTAGATCCAGGTCAAACTTTAGCCTTAATTGGCGGCGATATCCAACTCCCAGGCGGCAATTTAACCGCCAGCAGCGGACAAATTTTACTCGGTAGCGCAGCCAGTCCCGGTTTAGTTAATTTCGCACTGAATCCTGCTGTTACTTTGCAGGGTAATTTAACTGTTAATTATGACAAGATTCAGAACTTCGGCAATATTCAAATAGCCGATGGCACACTCATCAACACCAGCGGAATTGGTGGCGGCCGAGTAGAGTTAAAAGGTGGAAATGTCGCCCTCAGCGGTGCGCGAATTTATGCGCTGACACTGGGAAATATTGATGGTAGAGGTATCGAGATCAGCGCCCAAAAGTTGCGAGTGGAAAACGGAACGCAATTTTCTACCCTGACTCTAGGAGATGGTGCAGGAGGCAATATCAACATCCGCGCTGCTGATTCAGTAGAAATGATCGGGCTGGGAGTTGAGGGCTATCAACAGCTTTCAATTAAATATTTGGTATCGGGAACTACAGACCCGTTTGACCCACTATTTGTGCTGTTTAATGCTAGTGCAGGCGCTGGTTCGGGGGGGGATATTACGATCGACACCGGCCGCCTGCTCTTCAACAATGGGGTAGTAGGTAGCGGCATCGCTTTTGGCGGTGGAAATGGCGGAAATTTAATCATTCGCGCCAATACTTTTGAGATGGTGGGTTCTGGAATTAACAACGGGACAGCTAAAGAAAGTACCGGTGCGGGAGGAAGCATTAGTGTTGATGTCGCGAGATTAATTATGCGCGATGGTTCTATTCTCGGTACGACGAGCTACAGCAGCGGCCCGTCAGGGAATATCAACATTAAAGCTGCTGAATCAGTAGAATTGTCTAACAGCGGCCCGACAACAGTTGTGTCAACCGGAATTAGCACGCTGAGTATCGGCTCAAACGGAAGGGCGGGGAATATTAACGTCGATACCAAGCGGTTGACTCTCTCTGGGGGTTCTGCGTTTACAGTAGGATCGGGTGTGTTAATTGGCAGGTTTTTGTTTTCTAGGGATGGGGGGCCTGCTGGAAATTTAACAGTTACGGCTACTGAATCAGTAGAAATTTCAGGTATTTCTCAACTTCTGACCAGCGGAATTCAGAGTGCTAGTGCGCTGAGTTCTGGAACTTTGAGCTCTAGTCCGGGCGGGGATATTCGCATTGATACGCCAAGCCTAACCGTGCGGGATGGGGGGGTAATTTCTACGAGTTCTTTGGGGGTGGGAGATGTGGGGAATATTACTGTTAATGCCGATCGCATTGAGGTCAGCGGCAGCGGAAATAACGGTCTGTTTGTCAGTACAATTGATGCTTCGGTGGGCAAAATATTTGGTACTAATCCCCAGGCGACGGCAAATGCGGGTTCGTTGAATCTGAATGCCGATCGACTAATTGTCCGAGATGGAGCTACAGTGACAGTGCAGGCTACGGGAACAGGACGCGCTGGTAATATCAATATTGTCGCAAACTCGATCGCTCTTGACAACAAAGCGAGGATTGACGGTACGACTGTATCCGGTACAGGAGCAAATATTAACCTGCAAGCGCGAGACATCCAATTACGCCACAACAGCCAAATTACAACCGATGCAGGCAGTTCGGACGGCGGCAATATCAACATCAACAGCGACATTCTTGTCGCCCTCCCGCAAGAAAACAGCGACATCACAGCCAACGCCCGCACAGCAGGCGGCGGCCGCGTCAATATCGATGTCCCCAATGTCTTCGGTTTTACAGCAGCGAGTCGCGAACAAGTCAGAAGCAGGTTGGGGCTCAGTGACGGCGAATTTGCAGCGTTGCAAGTAAGTCCTACATCTCTGCTTCCCAGCAGCGACATCGCCGCGATTTCCCAAAGTGGCGGCCCGGCTTTGCAAGGGGCAGTAACATTTAGTTCTGTTGGAGTGAATCCGGCTCAAGGTTTAGTGGAACTGCCACAAAATGTGGTCAATCCGGCTGCGTTAATTGCTGCAAATCCCTGCATCCGAGGGGCTGAGAATGAGTTTACTGTGACTGGACGGGGGGGATTGCCACCGAGTCCTCACGATGCCCTCACCAGTAATTCTAGCCAGTTTAATTGGGTGGAACCAGCGGTAGGTGCAAGTCAGCAAGTAGAAGGCCTCATAGCATCCATAGAACTTCGGCCAACAGAAATTATTCCCGCTCAAGGTTGGGTAATGGACGATCGAGGACAAGTAACGCTGTTAGCCTATAATTCTGGTGGTGGTGCATCTATTCGCAGTCCGAAATCGACCGGTGTTTGCGTACCTCAATAGGTACTCTTCAGGTTTTAGCTAATCCCTCGCTATTTTTCTCATATTAAATTAACAAAACTTCAAAGATGCGCTGCCAATCTTCCGCCCTCTTTTTTGCATTCTTACTGCTGTTTCCTGTCCGTGCGATCGCCCAAATCATCCCCGATAATAGCTTGGGTGCAGAAAGTTCGCGCACAGTTCCCGATACGATTAATAACTTACCATCGGACAGAATAGAAGGCGGTGCAACTCGCGGAGTAAATTTATTTCACAGCTTACGAGAATTTAACGTGGGTGAAGGCAGAGGAGCATATTTTGCCAATCCTAACGGGATTGCCAATATTTTTACCCGCGTTACTGGGGGCAATCCTTCTAATATTTTAGGTGTGTTAGGAGTCCAAGGAAATGCCAACTTATTTTTACTTAATCCCAAAGGAATTGTCTTTGGTTCTAATGCGAGGTTAGATTTGCGTGGTTCCTTTTTAGCAAGTTCTGCTGATAGCGTATTTTTCAATAATGGCTATCAATTTAGCAGTAGCAATTCGCAATCAGTACCGCTGTTAAATGTCAATATACCTATCGGTTTAAATTTTCGAGAAAATTCTGGTAAAATCATTAACAATTCAGCAGCACCAGCCTTGAATTTACCACAATTACCTCCGGGAATCCCGCCGATTTTCAATAACATGGGCTTAGCAGTTGCTCCCGGACAAACTCTTGCCATAGTGGGCGGAGATATTGAATTAAATCAGGGAACACTCACTGCATCAACCGGACAAATTTTGCTGGGTAGCGTCGCTAGTCCGGGGATGGTTGGATTGGGGGTAACGCCATTTGGATTAAGTTTAAACTATGACAAAATTGCCAACTTTGGTAATATTGAAATGACCAACGGCTCACTGATCAATACCAGTGGACTTGGTGGTGGCAAAGTCGAGATTCGAGGTGGAAATGTCAACCTCAATAATGGGCGAATTTATGCCCTGACTTTGGGAAATATTGATGGCAGGGCGATCGGCATTAACGCTCAAAATTTTCTAGCCCAAGGTGGAACGCAAATCTCCACAATGACAGTAGGAAGTGGTGCCGGAGGCGCGATCGACATTCGCGCTACCGACTCAGTAGAAATGCTCGGAATTGGATTAGATAACTATAGAGTGTTTGGTGGTCAGTATACGCTATCTGGCTCTTTCGACCCTTTTGACCCACAACTTGTGCTGATAACTGGCACTAATAGCATGGGAGCCGCCGGAAACCTCACGATTGATACGGGAAAACTGTTGATGGACAATGGAAGCGCATTGACTACCACCACGTTAGGTGCTGGCAACGCCGGAAATATTACCATCCGTGCCGGGGTTTTAGATATGGTCGCTTCTGCAATCCACAGTGGTCCACTTTTGGCGAGTACGGGTAGGGGAGGAAATATCACCTTTGAGGGAGAACGTTTAAGCGTGAGCGATGGTGCTGCTCTGATCAGCCTCGCCCGCGGTGAAGGAGGAGCGGGGAATATCAACATTAAAGCGAATGAATCAGTAGAAGTGCTGCGGACTCCCACTGGAAGTCCCGTAGCAAGTTTAATTGGGTCAACTGCGAGCGGTGTGAATGGGCAAGCCGGGGACATTAATATCGACACGAAGCGGTTGATTATCTCTGAAGGAGGCGGAATTAGTTTATCTAGCGGAACAGTTGTGGGCAACCAACTGTTGAATACAACTGGGGGGCCCGGAGGTAATTTGACAGTTAGGGCCACTGAGTCAGTAACAGTCGAGGGTTTTTCTGGAGTTTTGGCGAATGGGAGTCGGAATCCCAGTTTCATCTGCGCTGATGCCAATACTGCTAATCGGGGAGGGAGTATCAACATTTCTACACCTGTACTGACTCTCCGGGGTGGAGGAGTTATTAGCACTGCATCTTTAGGCCAAGGAGATGCCGGAAGCATTACGATCGATGCAGGTCGTGTAGAAGTTATTGGGAATGGGGGTCAAGGTGAATTTAACAGTCAAATTCAGACTTCCGTTGGGATTGCATCTGAGCTTATCGATCCTAATGCGACGGCTAACGGAGGTTCGTTGAATCTAAATGTCGGGGAATTGATTCTTCGCAATGGGGGAACACTCAATCTGCAAGCTTTGGGTTCGGGACAGGCTGGTAACATTAACGTCAAAGCAGATTCAATTTCCCTTGACAACCAAAGCAGCATTGACGGTAGAACGGCATCCGGTCCCGGAGCAAATATTAACCTCGAAGCACGAGATGTCCAGTTGCGCCGAGGGAGCAGAATTACAACTGATGCAAGTATTTCTGATGGTGGCAATATCAACATTAAAAGCGATATTCTGGTCGCCCTGCCGCAAGAAAATAGCGATATTACTGCTAATGCGCGATCGGCTCAAGGTGGTCGCGTTAATATTAATGTCCCCAATGTTTTTGGGTTTACATCAGTCACTCGCGAACAGGTGCGAGCGAGTTTGGGATTAACAGATGCTGAATTTGCAGCGTTGCAAGTAAGTCCTACATCTTTAATTCCTACCAGCGACATCGCGGCGATTTCTCAAAGTAGCGGCCCGGCTTTGCAAGGTACTGTTACATTTAGTTCTTCTGGGGTAAATCCCGCTCAAGGTTTAGTGGAACTGCCACAAAATGTGGTGAATCCGGCTGCGTTAATTGCTGCAAATCCCTGCATCCAAGGAGCCGAGAGCGAGTTTACCGCTACTGGGAAAGGAGGAGTGCCACTCAGTCCTAATGATGTTCTTAGCAGCCCTCTATCGCCGTTGCCTTGGGTTGAACCAGCGGTAGGTGGAAGTCAGCAAATAGAAGGCCAAAGACCATCCCTCGAAATTCGACCCACAGAAATTATTCCCGCTCAAGGTTGGGTAATGGACGATCGAGGACAAGTGACGCTGGTAGCGTATAATTCACATGGTGGTGCATCTCTTCGCAGTCCGAAATCGACGGGTGTTTGCGTACCTCAATAGGTACTCTTCAGGTTTTAGTTACCCGATCGTTATTTTCCTAATATTAAATTAACCAGACTTAAAAGATGCCCCGCCAATCTTCCGCCCTATTTTTTGCATTTTTACTGCTGTTGCCTTTCCCTGCGATCGCCCAAATCATCCCCGACAGCAGCTTGGGCGCAGAAAGTTCGCGCACAGTTGGCGACACGATTAATAACTTACCCTCGGACAGAATAGAAGGCGGTGCAACTCGCGGCGTTAACCTATTTCACAGTTTACGCGAATTTAACATCCGTGAAGGGCGGGGAGCATATTTTGCCAATCCCAGCGGAATTGCCAACATCTTCACCCGCGTTACTGGTGGCAACCCTTCTAATATTTTAGGAACTCTGGGAGTTTTGGGAAACAGTAACTTATTTTTAATTAACCCAAAAGGGATTGTCTTCGGGCCCAATGCTCGGTTAGATTTGCGTGGCTCATTTATCGGTTCAACTGGTAGCGGAATTCTTTTTGATAATGGCTTTGAATTTAGTGCAGCTAATTCTAATTCAGTGCCATTGTTAGCGATCAATATTCCTGTGGGTTTAAAATTTAGAGACAATCCCGGTACAATTGTCAATTCTTCCCAAACACTGGCTCCTACATCAGCCTTACCCCCACTACCCATAGAAATTCCTGCTTTTGAAAAACTCGGTTTAGCAGTAGACCCAGGTCAAACTTTAGCATTAATTGGTGGCGACATTCAACTGCAAGCAGGAAATCTAACTGCTTATACCGGACAAATTCTTCTCGGTAGTGTCAACAGTCCAGGTTTAGTGCAATTTGAACCAACAGCTTTAGGTCTGAATTTAAACTATGACAATATTCAGAACTTTGGAAATATTGAAATGAACGGTGCATTTATAAATACCAGCGGATTAGGAGGTGGAAAAGTCGATATTCGAGGTGGAAATATTAATCTTAACGGTTCAGGAATTTATGGACTGACACTCGGAAATATAAATGGTAGAGGCATTGACATCAATTCCCAAAACTTACGAGTAGAGGGGGGGTCGCAAATTTTCGCCTCCACACTGGGAGAGGGGAGAGGAAGCGATATCAACATCCGCGCTACTGACTCAGTAGAAATGATCGGGTTGGGAATTGAGGGCTATCAGCAGCTTACAGAAAATTTTCAGACATCTGGAACAGGCAACCCCTTTATTTCGCAAATCGTTCTGTTCACTAGCGCTATTGGCAGTGGAGCAGCCGGAGATATTAACATTGAAGCCGGACGGCTGTTGATGAGCAATGGGGTAGTGGGCGGTGCCCCCACCTTTGGTGCTGGGAATGGCGGAAATCTGACTATCCGCGCCAACACCGTCGAACTCGTGAGTTCAACGCTCTATAACGGAACAACGAACGAAAGCACTGGTCAAGGCGGAAACATCTCTGTTGAAGCGCAACGGTTAATGCTGCGCGATGGCGGTGCGTTTGCGAGCTTCAGCCTTAGTGATGGAGCATCGGGGAATATCGCGATTAAAGCGAGTGAATCGGTGGAATTATCGGGTAGTCTTCCTGGAGGTCTAGGGCAAACTCGGCTCGGCACGAATACTTTTGATGGGAATGGAAAAGGTGGGGATATTACGATCGACACTAAGCGGTTGAGTGTTTCTAATGGAGCCACAATTAGTTTAACGACTGGTGCGATTTTTGGCGAAGTCGTGTTTTCTACAAGTGGGGGGACGGGAGGAAATTTAAGTGTGAGAGCCTCCGAGTCTATAGAAGTGAGCGGCGAGTCAAGATTTTTGGGGAATGCGGGCTATGTAGCAAGTTCTTTTGTTACTCAAACTGCAAGTTCTGGTAGGGGTGGAGATATCCGCCTCTCAACACCTAAACTAACTGTGCAGAATGGCGGGGTTATTTCTGCGGCTTCTTTGGGTATAGCAGATGCAGGAGATATTACAATTAATGCCGATCGCTTACAAGTGCAAGGTATTGGGAGTAACAGTGGGTTGAGGAGTGGAATTGAGGCCTCGGTTGGTAGGGCGTTTAATGCTGTAAATCCCACTGCTAGCGGAAATGCAGGCTCGTTGAATTTGAATGCTAATCAATTGATTCTTCGGGATAGTGCAGTTGTTAATGTTCAATCTTCAGGAACAGGTAGGGCTGGCAATATTAACGTTGTAGCTAACTCAATTTCCCTGGATAATAAAAGCATAATTGATGGCACGACTGTCTCGGGAACAGGGGCAAATATTAACCTGCAAGCGCAAGATATTCAGTTACGGCGCGGCAGTAGAATCACCACGGATGCAGGTATTTCTGAGGGCGGTAATATCAGAATTAATAGCGATATTTTGGTAGCTTTACCCCGAGAGAATAGTGATATTACAGCTAATGCTCGCACAGCTAGGGGCGGACAAGTTACGGTCAATGTACCAAATATCTTTGGCTTTACAAGCCTTAACCGCGACCAAGCTAGAAGTAGTTTAGGACTTACTGATGCTCAATTTGCAGCGTTGCAAGTAAGTCCTACTTCTCTAATTCCTACCAGCGATATTGCGGCGATTTCCCAAAGTAGCGGCCCGGCGTTGCAAGGTACTGTAACATTTAGCTCTTCTGGAGTGAATCCGGCTCAAGGTTTAGTGGAACTGCCACAAAATGTGGTCGATTCGGCTGCTTTAATTGCGGCAAATCCCTGCACGCAAGAGGCCGAGAGCGAGTTTACAGCTACTGGGAAAGGAGGAGTGCCTCCAAGTCCTAATGATGCCCTCAGCAGCCCTCTATCGCCGTTGCCGTGGGTGGAAGAGGCAGGAAGTTCGGCAACTAGCAATGTAGAGGATTTAACCGATCGAGGGAAGAAGGAAGAAGGGGCAATCCTCGATCGGGAAGTTGTTCCGGCGCAAGGTTGGGTGGTGAATGCGAAAGGAGAAGTTATGCTTGTTGGATATAATCCGGGTAATGCTGCTGACTCTCGCAATCCTCGACCGAGTTCTGTTTGTGTGCCGCGTTGAAATTAGGTTTTTTTTGACCTCACATCTTGCACCATTCTCAAGAACGGGCAAGATGCCCATTCCACAAGAGATGAATTTTCTTGTGGAACAGGCATATTGCCTGTTCCTAAGCAAGTAATTGAGAAGGGTGCAACATCTCAGTTTAACCGCAGATTTAGGCGGATTAACGCAGATAAAGAATAAGATGTATTTGGGTTAATTGGTATCTGTGTCTGCGGTTGTAATTTTATTTTCTAAATATGAAGTTTACCCGATCGCTCCGGCAAGTAATTCTGTTATTTGTGATTTCCTGTCTGCTATCCGTTGCGATTCCTCCGGGAGTTGCTCAGATTAATCCACCACAAGCGGTGCAGCTTGTCCGACAAGCTCGAACTCTGTACCGAGAGGAACGTTTTTCGGAAGCCGTACCCTTGTTGCAGCAAGCGGCGACCCAGTTTGAGGCAAAAGGCGAAAATCTCGATCGCGCCACAGCTTTGAGCAATTTAGCTGCAACCTATGGGCAGTTGGGGCTTTGGGAACAAGCAGAAAAAGCTGTAAATTCAAGTTTGTCGGCTGTGCGAACACAGGCAAAAACTCCCGAACAGCAGCGGATTTTGGCTGAAACTCTCAACATTCAAGGACAGTTGCAACTCGAACGGGGGCAGACTCAAGATGCGATCGAGGTTTGGACGCAAGCTGCTAAAATATTCGAGCAAATTGATAGAAAAAACCAACTTTTTCAAGTTCAAATTAATCAAAGTCGGGCTTGGGAAATTCTCGGACTTTACCCCAGAGCTTGCAAAATTCTTTTAGCTTCTTTCAAGTTGGAAAACCCAACTTGCGAAGTTTCGGCAGCGGGTTTGGAAACTTTGAAAAATCAGCCTGTTTCTCTCGAACAAGTCCGGGCAATTCATGCTTTAGGGCGGGTATTGCGGGTTTTGGGACAACTGGAACGATCGCAGGATGTGCTTTCGGCTGGACTTGAAGCAGCCCAAAAATTAGGTTCCCGGCCAGAGGAGGCTGCAATTTATCTCAATCTGGGCAATACGGTACGGGCTAAAAGCAATAAACCGGGTTTGACACCAGAACAGCGGGCTGATTGGGAACGCTTTGCCCTAGAGTATTATGGTCGATCGATCCAGGCGACCCCGGATCGATCGCTCCTACAAATTCAAGCAAAGTTAAACCAATTGAGTTTGTTGGTCGATCGCCAAGATTGGTCTGAAGCAGAGGCTTTGTGGCGTTCTATCGAGCCTCAAACCGCTCAATTTGGGTCGAACCGCGCTGGACTTTACGCTCAAATTAATCTAGCTCAAAGCTTGATGAAATTAGCTCAGTCGCCTGCGAAAACTTTGAGTTTAAGCGAGATTGACACAATGCTCGATCGCTCTGTCGAACCAGCAAACAGTTTGGGCGACAAACGAATACAAGCTTATATTCTGGCAGCTAAAGGCAAACTATCGGAAATCCAACAGCAGTATCAGACTGCGGAAAATATCACAATTCAGGCTTTGAGTTTAGCACCAGCGTTTCAATCTCCTGATATTGCTTACCAATTATTTTGGCAACTGGGACGGATTCGGAAAGCTCAGGGGAATACAGAAGGGGCGATCGCTCAATATACTCAAGCTGTGAATGTACTGTCTTCTTTGCGGGGCGATTTGGTGACAGTCAATCCCGAAGTGCAGTTTTCGTTTCGGGAAAGTGCCGAACCGGTTTATCGGGAATTAGTCGGGCTGCTTTTGCAAGACGAATCTCCCAGTCAAGCTAAATTGAAACTGGCGCGCCAAACGGTGGAATCTTTGCAGTTGGCGGAATTGGACAACTTTTTTCGGGATGCTTGCGCTGATGCTAAACCAAAGTCGATCGAGGAAATTGATCCGACAGCGGCGGTGATTTATCCGATTATTTTGAGCGATCGTTTGGAGGTAATTTTGTCAATTCCCGGCAAACCCCTGCGCCGCTACGCTACGAAGAAGTCTCAAGCTGAGTTGGAAACTGCCTTCAGACAAGCCAAAAATGTCATCAGGCCTTCTGCTTTTCCCCGCGACAGGTTGCCCCCGGTTCAACAGGTTTACGACTGGTTAATCCGCCCTGCGGAAGCGGATTTGACGGCTAGCGGGATTAAAACTCTGGTATTTGTGCTCGACGGTTATTTGCGAAATCTGCCGATGGCTGTGCTGCACGACGGTGAAAAGTTTTTGGTAGAAAAATACAGTATTGCTTTAGCGCCGGGACTGCAACTGCTGGCACCGAAACCGCTGAGCCAAGTCAAGTTAAAAGTGCTCACCGCTGCCCTCTCGGAAGCGCGTCAAGGCTTCTCGGCTTTGCCGGGGGTGAGGCAGGAAGTTCAACAAATTGCAGCCGAGATGCCGGCGAGTTCGCTGCTGAATGAAGATTTTGTCAGCGGGCGGTTGCACGATCGAATTAAAGCTTTGTCTTACCCGATCGTCCATTTGGCAACTCACGGTCAGTTTAGCTCGAATGCGGCGGATACTTTTATTGTGACTTGGGACGAGCGGGTGAATGTTAAGGAGTTCGATCGACTGCTGCGAGCCCGCACTGGGGAGAAACAACAGCCGATCGAACTTTTGGTTTTGAGTGCTTGCGAAACTGCTTCGGGCGATAACCGGGCGGCTTTGGGTTTGGCCGGGGCCGCAATTCGATCGGGTGCCCGCAGCACCGCCGCCACCCTTTGGCAAGTCAACGACGAATCTACAGCTATCTTTATGACTGAGTTTTACAAGCAACTGGCTTCTTCTAAAACCAGCAAAGCTGAAGCCCTCCGCAACGCTCAATTAACTCTGTTGCAAAACCCAGAGTATCAGAATCCGTATTTCTGGGCACCTTTCGTGCTAGTGGGGAATTGGCAATAAGGCAGGCGATTTGGGATTTGAGATTGTGGATTTTAGATTGGGAAAGACTGATGCTCTATTCGTGTTGGTTTTTTGTTAAAGATTGTAAACTGTTAACGAGTGCTTTCTGCATCTAATATTTTTTCGAGGAGTCCCATGAAGCAACTTTTGATTGCTGAGCGCTTTTGCCTAATTGCCCACGTCTTGTCAATGGCTTTTGGATTGGCAGGGTTGCTGCTGATTTTACCCCGTCCCGAATTGGTGATGAGTTTGCCACCAGCAGGGCAAACGCTATTCCAGTGGGGGATGGCTGGGGGTGGAGTAGTTTATATCATCTTTGGTGCTGCAGCGGTTGCTCTCTATGCCTTGCGGACGTTGGGTTGGGGTGCAACTCTGGGTTTTTTAGTGCCTTCTGTGTTTTTGTCCTTGAGTAGCGAGTTGTTGGGAACGAGTACGGGTTTTCCTTTCGGCAACTACCATTATTTGAGCGGTTTGGGCTACAAAATTGCAGGGCTGGTTCCGTTTACAATTCCTCTGTCGTGGTTTTATCTGGGACTGGTTTCCTATGTAATTGCTCGCGCTGGAGTAGCGGTTGGTAAAGGTGAACTCAACTGGGTGCGCCAAATAGGGGCGATCGCCCTTGGTGCTTTGCTGCTAACAGCTTGGGATTTTGTACTAGATCCGGCGATGAGTCAAACTTCTGTGCCTTTTTGGGAGTTTGAGGAACTTGGCGCTTTCTTTGGGATGCCTTACCGCAATTTGGCTGGATGGATGGGTACGGGGGCGCTATTTATGTCTGTAGCAGCTTTCTTGTGGAGAAAAACACCGATTAAATTAGAGCGATCGGAATTGGGTTTGCCCTTAATTGTTTATTTGGTAAACTTTGCTTTCGGAGCAATTATCACTGTAACTTCGTTGGATTCTCGGTTCTGGTTCCCGACATCGCTAGCGGTGCTTCTGGGTGTAGTTCCGGCGATCGCGTTAAGCTGGATCGCTAAACCCGCAACAGGTGACGTAACCGAAACAATGCCGTCTTTGGATACATCTGTGATCACGGCTGAAATTCCACCTCAGCCCGTGGGCGTTTTGCGTAAGTGAGTTGCTAGTGAGCAACCCCGGCTGATTTAGCAAAAATTTACACTAAATTTTGAGCTAGTTTAAAAACCCGGTTTCTACAAGAAACCGGGTTTTTCAGTGGCGATTTTTTCAGGCCCAATTCCTGTAATATGTTTGAGGTCAAAATTTTATTGAATTTTTTAAATTGATATCAGTTACCAAAAAAATGAACTGTCAATAAGCTCCCAACCCATATCCCAATACGGTTGGGTTAAGCTCGATCCCCCCTAACCAAGGGCGGGCACGGGGGCACCGCCCCTACTAAGGCAGGGCTGTTTCATTCTCACCAAAAACATGAATTTTGTAGGGGTAGTGCCCCCGTGCCTACCCCCGACCTAGACGATTCGATCGGCAGGTCAGACCAAGAGGGCCGGCACGGGGGCACGGCCCCTACGGATAATGAAACAGCCCTGCCTACTAAGGGGGGGACAAGAACTTACTCTTGCGTCCCCCTTCTCATCCGCTACCGTGTACACACAAGTCCAGCTAGACTGGGTTTGAGAAGTTAGAAACAAAATAAATCATGGAAAATCCCATCC